>CAYZNC010000117.1:0-16255 GCA_964478555.1 uncultured Bacteroidales bacterium
TTAACCAATATAAAGCACACGAAATCGAAAAGTACGATTATATATTTTATGTTGGATATTCGCCTACCTATCAGGTGTCTGCTGATTTTTGCAAAGATGTTATCAGCACTTCAAAAATAGTTACATGGATTAACGATGGTTTTATCGATTTTTGTAAAAAACAGAACGTTGAAAAACGCTTTGGATTTTCTGTTTCGCAATTTGATCAAAAAACACCTTTTAGTTTCGTCAAAGCTGATGACGCCCTATTTAACAAGGGCACACCGGACATGAATATTATCCAAATCAAAAATAAAAGTGCAGTAGAGGTTTGGGCAACTGCTCTTTCCACAAAACCAAAAAAGGAAGTGCCATACATGATTAAATCGGGCAATTTAATTTATGTAGCCGACATGCCTTTTACCGACGCTACGGAAACCGACCGTTACCTGTACTTTGCCGATAAACTGCACGACATCCTCAAGGAAAACCATGCAGAACAACATCAGGCGATTATCCGAATTGAAGATGTAACCCCGCTGAATGATCCGAATAAGCTCAGAGAAGTAGCTGATATTCTTTCGGAAAGAGGGATTCCTTTTCTGATAGGCGTGGTACCGATTTATGTTAATCCGTCAGAAGACCGCAGGGTAACGCTAACTGAGCGTCCCGATGTGGTTGATGCCTTAAAATACATGGTAAGAAACGGCGGTAGCATTGTGATGCATGGCGTAACTCACCAATACAAGGGCGTTTCAACGGACGACTGCGAGTTTTGGGATGGTTCAACGGAAAAACCAATCCCTGAGGAAAATGCGGAAGATGTTTCCAAAAAAATTGAAATGGGTATCGATGAATTTTTTAAAAACGGTTTATACCCCATTGCCTGGGAAACCCCACACTATGAAGCTTCCGTAAAATCATATGAAGTATTTGCAAAGTTTTTTAGCACTGTGGTGGAACAACGAATGGTGATCGATAATTTTGATTATAGCCAATACTTCCCTTATATCATTAATAAAGACTTATATGGCCAAAAAATATATCCTGAAAATCTGGGATATATCCCATTAAATGCAAATTTCGATACCAGTATGACCTATGTAAATCGTATCATTAAAAATACAGAAATGATACACAAGGTTCGCGACGGAATCTCATCTTTCTTTTTCCATCCTTTTCTAAACCTGTCACTTTTGAAAGAATTGGTGGATGGAGTTAAAAGTAAAGGTTTTACATTCATGGATTTGGGGAATCAAACCCACTGGGTAAAAGCACACGACAAAGTAATCTTGACAGGCACTCAGTCTTATACAATGAATATTGATAATTCTTTCCTATACGAAGTATATTTTGATACGGAAGGAAATATCACGAAAAAAACCTTCTCTCCGGATAGGATGAAAGGAACCATTTCAAAAAATATCGTATTAAATCCGGGAGAATCATACATTGCTGAAGGCCTGGATTATTATATTAAAGAGCCCACTTTTAAGGACATCGTTGTACAAAAAGTCCGGAGTACCTATAGAGACCTTTTTGCCGACAAAAACTGGCACGAAGCGAAAGTATGTATTTGCTGGAACCAGTATGCCAAAGGAGCAGCCTATTATGATCAATCGTCACTAGCCTCGATGTTCAAAAGTGTAAATATCAATGTCGATACTATATTCCTGGGGCAGGATCTGACGCTGGATAATACAAACCTGTTAGTTGTTCCTTACTCATATGTGGATTCATTAACCTATTTTGATTATCGAAAAATAACGCGGTATTTAAAAAATGGAGGTAATTTGATTACCGACCGCAGAAATAAGCTTAGTGAAAAACTGGGAATTAAATTTTTTGCTAATTCCGAAATGAAATTGCACCTGATAAGGGATAAGTATTTTCCTCAGGAATTCATTTCGTGGAAATACATACAATTAGCCGATAAATTCGAGTATGATGAAAATGACGAGGTTTTGTGTGAAGATGCTTCAACGGGGTTGCCTGTTGCCATAGGAAGGCCTTATGGGAAAGGCAAATTCATTTTCTTTAACACGGCCTTTGATCCATTCACACCATCAGGTTACAGCAATTATCCCTTTGCAATGGATTATGTAAAAAGATATTTACAGTTATATCCTGTTTTTAAAAGAGAGAACTTAGAGTTTTATTTTGAACCTAACTTTCGAAAAAATACAAGTATTGAAAATCTTGTTAAATTATGGGTAAAGCAGGGAATAAGAGTAATTCATATTGGCGGATGGCTCACTTATGAGAAGTATACTTATGATTATAAACGATTAATCAGACTGGCTCATGCTAATGGAATTTTAGTATATGTTTGGCTGGAACCTCCGTACGTCAGCCAGAAGTTCTGGAAAGCACATCCTGAATGGCGCGAAAAAAATTATAAAAATAAGGACCTTAACGATCTTGACCCTGCAAAAAATGCTTCGTGGCGTTATATGATGGCACTTACTGACAATGATTGTCTAAAGGCTGTTATGGCTACTTATGAAAAGCTTTTAAAAGACTATGATTGGGATGGCGTAAACCTCGCCGAGTTAAATTTTGAGGCTGGGGCACAGGGTTTTAAACAGCCTGAGTGGTTTGCACCTATGCATCTCACCGCCCGTACAGAATTTAAAAAGGATTACGGATATGACATGAAACAGGTATTCGATTCTACCTCTGTCTATTATTGGAAGACTAATCAGGATGCCAAAGAAGACGTCATCAACTACAGGGTCGACAAAATTACAGAGCTTCATGACAAATTTCTGAAATTGTTTACTGACTATGGAAAGACAAAAAGTGGTTTTAACATCATTGTAACCTTTTATGATACCTATTTTTCACCTGAATTAAAAGAGTATCATGGGGTGAGTGCCGATGATATAATAGATCTGCAAAAAAAATACGGATGCATGCTTCAACCCGAAGATCCTCAAAACAAATGGTCAACGGATCCTTCACGTTATGAAGAAATTGGGAAGTTTTACGCCAAAAAAGTCGCCGATCCTTCTAAATTACTATTGGATTTAAATATCCTAAACTTTAGAAAAAAGGAGGGCGAAGTAACCCCATTCCCAACCTTATTACAAACCGGTATTGAAAGTTACCTTTTAATAAATTACGCAGCTTTGGGTGCACCGCGGTTTACCGTTTATAGCGAAGGCTCATGTAATCCGCAGGACTTATCACTATTTGCCTATGCCAGTTCTAGTCGTTTAAAATATAAATACACTGATGATGGTGGTTATGAGGTAAATTCGCCATTTTCGTTCACACTTCAACTACCTAAGGACTACCGTATTATTAGGGTTGACGATCAATCAGTTGTGGGCTATCGCGAAAATTGTTTCATTATTCCCGCAGGTGAACATACTTTAAATTTGCGCACTAATGACATCCGCGGCTTTTCTTCTGTTGAAATTCAACCACAAATACTCTCCTTTACAGGAAACCTGCTGGATATAAAGTATGACATGCGGCAACTGAATTTTATCTATGAAAGCACCGAAAGAGCCCTGGTATCCATTAATCGTCAACCTACTGAAATTAAGGTGGATGGCACCATTTACCCGTTTGAAGAAATGCGGGGTAATGATTGTTTTTCTGTTTTTTTACCTGTCGGCAAACATTTGGTTGAAATAGTAACAGGCGATAAATTTACCTATGGCATGAATATTACAAGCCTTTGGTCAATAAGTGCTATCGCTATATATGGTACCATTGCCGTAGCCTTGTTAGTACTGATGTATTTAGTTCTTAAAATATTCAGAAAAAGACTTGAGAGTTAATAAATTTAATATGAACTAGTATGAATTTAATCATCAAAAAAATATCCCATGACTATCATTGAAGTTGTATTTCTTGTGAGTGTAATACTGATTTGGTTTATGATTGGTTATCAGTTTATATTCAGCGTTTACGGATACATTAATTTTCTTAAGTCGATGAAAGAAAAAAAGGAGGTAGATAAACAAACCTTCGATTTTCCCACATGCACTATACTTATTCCGGCACATAACGAGGGGAAAGTAATCGCCAACACCATTGAAGCTATGCTGAACATGGATTACCCTAAGGATAAACTGAAAGTAATGGTGATTAATGACGGATCAAAAGATAATACCAAAGAGATTATTGAAAGTTATGCAGCTAAGGATGAGAGAGTAGTACTCTTCGATGTCCCTCAGGGACAGGGTGGCAAAGGCAAATCAAGGGCATTGAACCTCGGTGTAAAACAAGTGCAATCCGAAATTATTGCTATTTATGATGCTGATAACACACCCGATCCAAAATCGTTGCACTATCTGGTTGCACAATTAATTTCACATAAAGAACTGGGTGCAGTCATAGGTAAGTTCCGTACCGTAAATAAAAACCGGAATTTGCTTACAAGGTTTATCAACATTGAAACATTGAGCTTCCAATCGATGCTCCAGGCGGGCAGATGGCAGATGCATAATATTGCCACACTACCGGGCACCAACTTTGTAATGTGGCACTGGCTAATAGAAGAATTGGAAGGTTGGGATGAAGAAGCATTGACTGAGGATTCGGAATTAAGTATCCGTATTTATGAACTGGGTTATAAAATTAAATTTATTCCTTATGCCATTACCTATGAACAAGAGCCTGAAACCTGGAAAGTTTGGATTAAGCAACGGGTACGGTGGGTTCGTGGAAATAATTATGTGATTGCAAAGTTCATCAAATTAATCCCGCATTTCAAGAACAAACGTTTACGTTTCGATTTGCTGTATACATTGGCACTTTACTATGTATTCTTCTTTGCCATCATCATATCGGATCTTTTGTTTGTACTCAGTTTGCTTAGTATTATAAGCATTCCCTTGCCAGGCCCTTATTCCGTTGTGTGGTTAATGGCTTTTATACTATTCCTGTTTGAAATCATGCTGGCAATATCCTTTGACAGGGAGGATAATCCGAAAAATTTCGGGCTTATTCTGATTATGTATTTCACTTATTGCCAACTCTGGATTTTTATCATGCTGAGAGCTTTCTATCTCGACAAAATTAAAAAAGAAGGGCATATTTGGGACAAAACAGTTAGGTTTGATGTGCCTCCCAAGGCGGTGGAAAAAACAGCATAGTTCATAATGAATAAAAAGAATAGCCACGAATGCACGAATTCGTGGCTATTCCTTTATTCAAGAGTTTCGTTTACATTTAAAGCGGTTTCGACTCCGCTCAACCACCGTCTCTACTCAGGCATAAATTTCGTTCAGTAAATAACTAATGGATAAGTTGGATTTAATATCTGAGCGGTTTCGACTCCGCTCAACCACCCGTCTTTACTGAGTTGGATTTAATACCTATTCTTCCAATTTGGTTACTTCATTTAATGCTTTGGGTACTTGAAGTAAATCATAATCAAAGGAGTAAATGAGGTATTTATTTATCCACCGTGGCCCAAATTTTTCTTTATATTCCCGTAATCCTCTATAGTGCCAAAAAAGTCTGATATTTTCATAAGCAAATTTAATGGTCTGTTCCGTAATATTTTCAGCCTGTTCAATACCAGCCATCGGCGCTAACCCCATATTTACTTTTTTGAACCCCTGAGATTTTAAATATTCAAACATTTGGATAAATAAAAAATCGATAACACCATTGGGAGCGTCATTGGATTTTCGCACCATATCATAGGTAGCTTCTTCCGGCACATAGTCCGGAATCAGATTGGTAAATGCCACAATTTTTTCTTCAGAATTTTCAACTATTAAAATGGTTTGATTCTTTAGTATTGTTGAATCAAAAATACCGTTGGTAAAAACAACTTCTTTTTTTCTGTCGGATGAAAGCCACTCATTTGAAACTTGTTTCATCTTCTGAATATTACCTTCCTTTATGGGCGGTTCAAGAACTTTTAAAACAAAACCCGAGGCAGATATTTTGTTCACGGCATTTCTTATGGGCTTCATCTCTTTACCTGTAAGCACAAATGTTTCAAGATCAACAATTGCTTCCTGTCCTATCTTCAAAGCTTTTTTGCCACATAATTTATATATCGGCAAATCCTCCTCAGAAACCCTATAGTATATGGGTCTCAATCCCATGCCGTTACAATACTTTTCGAATTCAGTAATAATAATAATGGCTTCATCATTATCTGCACAAACAGGTTTCTCCAATACCACCGCAAATATTCCGGTGGTTCGGAATGCTATAAAACCTTCCACAACCTGGCCAAAATAATATAATTTATCGTTATAGGTTTTATAAAAATCAAGTGGAGAATTACCGTATTTCTTAACCAATTCAGTAGCCTTTGCAGTATCCTCAGGAGCAACCGCCGGTGAGGTAAAATAAGGCTTCACAATAGTATATATGGCAAATATGATGGTAGTCAAGCCAGTCGCATAAATGGAATAAAGAAAGTACTTCCCAAAATGTGTTTTAGCTTCCAGGTTTCCGTTATCAAACAAAAAGAATATGCGTAAAAGGGAAATGATCGAATGTTTTAAATCGAAGTCGATACCAAAGTGTCTTTTATCCAGAAAATAGAAACCAACCACACCATATACGATCACCGCTGCAAAAACAATTGTAAAATTAGCAAGCCCTTTTTTCTGAAAACTCCTGTCGGGAGGGATTGCATATGCCTTTCTGGAAATAATCAGACTTAGTAATGCGAATAACGCCAGCGTGGCCTCTTCATAATCAATAGCTTTGGATAAATGCCCAACGATGGAAAGTACTGCGAGCACAATAGCTGCCCACCATGCCGATCTTACACCTCGCAATAAATAAATGGAAACTACACACAACGTTAACCCGAAAACAAGAACAAGAAAATTTGAGGCATATATCATATTATGCGAAAGGATTTGAGCAATAAGTCCCAATCGTTCTGGCAGAGGGGGTGTGATGGCAGATATAATATTGATAAGTCCTAACAATAATATGATGATTGCGGGCATAATACGTAATACAATATTATCACGTTTTACATAAAAGCTTATAACGCCCGCCAACAAAGGCAGCCAAAATTCAAATAAACGAAACAACAGTGTGGCAGATGCGGCTATAATAGTAGATAAACCATAATGAACGAACAAAAAAGTCATGGTAACTTCAATGGGACCAATACCTCGTAATACAGGAGAAACAATGAGCAAGATTACCATAATTACATACCCCACAAAAGCTAATTCGATAGATGGCTGAATCCCCAAGGCCAGCATGGCAATATAAAGGTGGGCAATGCCTGCAAATTCGATCAACAATGAAACTGCCGTAGTTAAAAGAAAATGCTTTAGGTTGAAATCGGCCGATTCCAACTCGTCTACCAACAGTGCAAGGCTTGGAATATAGCGCCTCGTTAATTTATATATACGACCCTTTTTTATCAATGAATAACCCAGCCATATAAGCATTAAAACAAGAACGGTTAAAACTATAAAAGCATAAATTTCCGTTGATGTAAGTGTTCTCTTAAATAACATGAAAATAAAGGTGGGTATGGCCACTATGATAACCGATACCATCCCGCAAACGCCATAGATGTAAGAGGCGAAATAAATTTCCGATTTATTGATTCTTTGTTTTTCGATCTCTTTTGTAAAAAAAGCTAAAGAAGAAAAACCACCTGCCGGTAAAAAAACACTTACCAGGTTTCGTTTCAGGAAAAGAGACAAAGTACTTACCAGACTTACTTTCTTATTGACACAAGCAAAGCTTTCTACATACATTAATGCTTGTAAAAAAATGTAAATAGCGGTTACCAATACACCTAAAATAACATAACCCGGATTTGCATTTCGAAGAACTGCAGTTATTTTTCCAAACTCAAGGTGCTGACTTTTAATAAAATAAACACACAATGCCAACATCAGCAATCCTAAAACAACCTGCCAGAATATTTTCTTTCTTAACATTTTGTGGGGGGGTTAAAATTTATTAAACAAGTTATCATAAGGAACTACAAATTTAAAAACTTTTTGTTAATGACTCTATACAAAAAGATTATCAAAAGGTCAAATCTTGTGGTTTTAACAAACTTATCTTTTAGTTGAGACCGCGAGATTCCAAAGTTGTTTGCACGGAAATCTTTTTGTATGTTTGATAACCAAATATTTAAATATGCGTAGAATTATAAAATATAGTTTACTCCTGGGCATTACCCTCATAATTTTTATAATAACACTCAATGTTTATGTTAGTTGTAAAGTCAGGAAATACATCTACTCGGATACTCGTGCTGTACCAAGTTGTTATACTGCAATTGTACCCGGAGCATTAGTGTCAAATACCGGCTATCCTTCAAATTTTTTACAAGATCGCTTAGATGCTGCCATTGAACTATATAAACAGAAAAAGATAAAACGGTTTCTGCTCAGTGGGGATCATGGGACCCCTAATTATGATGAAGTTAATGGCATGAGAAAATATCTGCTCAGTAAAAATGTCGAAACCAAAGATATTTTTTTAGACCACGCAGGATTCGATACATACAACTCTATGATCAGAGCCAAGGAGATATTCCAGGTTACCGACGCCATCATTGTAACACAGGATTTTCATTTACCACGGGCAATTTATATTGCAAAGAGCAAAGGACTCAATGCATTTGGGATTAAAGCAGATAAACAAGACTATCCTGGCATTAACAGATTGCGCTTTAGAGAAAAATTGGCCATGGTAAAGGCTTTTATTGAAATATCGATAAACAAAAAACCCCGATTTTTGGGAGAAAAAATTCCAATTACTGGTAACAGTGCCTTAAGTTATGATGAAAAATAATATTTAGCTTTTTCTATACTTGATAATCAACGAGTCGTCTTTCACTTCTCGCTTCTTTTACAAAGGGCATTACAGCTTTGTGCTCCGGATGTTCCTGGTAATTATTCAAAGCTTCTTTTGACTCAAATTCGGAGTACAGCACAATGTCTCCACTTTCTTCCGTACCTGAAATATCAAAACCAACTTCCATCTTCAGGATTCCCGGAATTTTACCTGCCAATGCTTCTAATCTGCTTTTAATCAGAGCAGCATTTTGCATTTTTGTATTTCCATTTGCATTTTCCTTTAATTTCCAAATAACAATGTGTCTGATCATTTTCTTTCTCCTTAAATATGTTTATAACATGAACGGTTAAATTTGAAAATCGTTCATCTTTCCGGCTTTTTCTTTCAAATTTAGTACTTTTGTAACCAATATCAATATAAAAAATGGGACTGATCCATCTCGAAAATCTTGAGTTCTACGCTTATCATGGCTGCTATAAGGAAGAACAAATTGCCGGAACAAAATTTATCGTTAATGTTACGCTTGAAACCAATATGGATAAACCGGCTGACAGCGACGATATAAACGATGCGCTTAACTACCAGTTAGCTTATGATGTGATTAAACATGAAATGACAATTCGGTCAAATCTCCTGGAACATGTAGCAAAAAGGATGCTTGAATCACTGTTTAAAAAGTTTTCTCAATTGGAACATGCCACCGTGAAAATAGCCAAAATGCATCCTCCCATGGGCGGGATCATGAAGAGTGTGAATGTAGAAATGAGCAGATAAATATAGTTGCGGGTTGCGAGTTATAAGTTGCGGGTTCCGATCTATCGTGTGTGCAATATGCAACACGCTACCCTTTAATGCAATAGAAGCTGTAAAAAATAAATAACCCCAAAATTCAATCCATTCAAAATCTGCTTACATTTGCATTAAATAACCAATCATCAATATAAAGAGGATGCTTTTCAGGGAAATAATTGGACAGCAAGCGATAAAACAACAATTGATACAATCCGTAAAAGAAGACCGAATTGCTCATGCTCAGCTCTTTCTCGGTCCCGAAGGATGCGGAAATCTTGCACTGGCCATTGGGTATGCTCAATATATTAATTGTACCAACCGTACCGATGAAGATGCTTGCGGGGTTTGCCCTTCGTGTAGTAAATATCAGAAACTCATACATCCCGATCTCCACTTTGTTTTTCCTGTGGCAACTACTAAAAACATTACCAAGGAACCTGTAAGTGATGATTTTTTAGTACAGTGGCGCGAGATGGTGTTGCAATCACCTTACTTCAATCTTTTACAGTGGTACGAAAATATTGAAGTTGAGAACAAACAGGGGATTATCAGCAAAAATGAAAGTCAGCAGATACTTCGAAAGCTTAGCCTGAAAACTTTTGAAGCAGAGTATAAGGTAATGGTTATTTGGATGCCTGAGCGCATGAATAACATTGCTGCCAATAAGCTGCTGAAAATGATTGAAGAACCCCCCGACAAAACTTTGTTTCTGCTTGTTGCCGAACATACCGGATTAATGTTGTCAACCATTCTTTCGCGGGCGCAGCTGATTAAGATCTCAAAAATTAAAAATGACGACTTGCTGAACTATCTGAAGAATACTTTTACGAATCCCGAGCAACAACTTATTGATGCTGTGCGTTTAGCAGATGGTAATGTTATCAAATCCATAAGGGTGCTAAGTGATGATGAAGAAAATCAATTTAATTTCGATCAATTCGTTAGCCTTATGCGCTTATGTTGGGGCAAAGATGTTCCAGGACTGATGAAATGGTGCGAAGCAGTTGTTGGAATAGGCCGCGAACGTCAGAAGAATTTCCTGACGTATGCTCATCGAATGGTACGTGAAAACTTTATAATGAATTGCCAGGTACCGGAATTAGCTATGGTAACCTTAAAAGAACAGGAGTTTTCATCAAAATTTTTTCCTTTTATCAATCAAAGCAATGTTTATCAAATGGTGGATGAACTTAATAAAGCTCAGTATCATATAGAATCGAACGCCAATGATAAAATTGTTTTTTTGGATATGGCTTTAAAATTGGTTAAATTGATTAAGAAGTAATTTTAATTAAATTTACAAAATTGAATATTAATAGAACCCAATGGACAAACAATATATATGCTGTACAAGAGGATGTTACAACTCAACAGGTGATTTGGCTGAAAAGGAACCTGTTTCTCTCATAGGGTGTAACAAACTGGATACGATCGACTGGTTAGATGATATCCCCGGAACAGGACTCGATTCCGACATGGTGGAAGTCCGTTTCAAAAACACCCGCAAGGGATTCTACAAAAACGTAAACCAACTGAAACTTCGCAAAGGCGATATAATTGCAGTAGAGGCTTCGCCTGGCCACGATATTGGCATTGTTGCCCTTACCGGTGAACTCGTTAGAATTCAGATGGTACGGAGTGGTGTTTCATTTTCCAACGAAGAAGAAATAAAAAAGGTTTACCGGAAAGCTAAAGGCATAGATATTGAAAAATGGCACCAGGCTATTGAAATTGAGATGCCAACTATGCTCAAGGCTCGTGATATTGCTGCCAGGCTGCAGCTCGATATGAAGATAGGTGATGTTGAATTTCAAGGCGATAAAACCAAGGCTATCTTTTATTATATAGCCGATGACCGTGTCGATTTCCGCGAATTGATCAAGGTATATGCGGAGGAGTTCAGGGTACGCATTGAAATGAAGCAAATAGGTGCCCGTCAGGAAGCCGGGCGAATTGGAGGAATAGGCACATGTGGTAGAGAGTTATGCTGTTCTACCTGGCTTACCAACTTTGTATCGGTAACTACCAATTCAGCACGCTACCAGGAGGTATCGCTTAATCCCCAAAAGCTCGCCGGACAATGTGGCAAATTAAAGTGCTGCCTGAACTATGAATTAAAATGCTATATGGATGCTCAACAGGATTTTCCTGATATCAACATTCCACTTGAACTTTTCGATGGAACAGCCTATCATCAAAAAACTGACATTTACCGGCGTTTGATGTGGTATTCGTTTAGTAAGGAAGAAGCAGCCAATCTGATTCCCGTTTCTGTTGAAAGAGTGAAAGAAATTCAGGAACTTAACAAGAAAGGAACGAAAGTTAAGAACCTGGTAAATATTTCCGATGAGCCCCCTCAGGTTATAGAACCGGATTATCATAGCCCTGTTGGTTCCGATAGTGTTACACGTTTCGAAGATCAAAATAAGAAAAAGAAAAAGAAAAAACATAGGAACAATGGTCAGAACGGTCTGAATCATAATAACCTGAGTCAAAACCATGGCCAAAATAATAATCAAGGCCAAAATCGTAATCAACATCAAAACAATAATCAAGGCCAAAATAATCAAATTCTTAACCCTAACGTAATCCGTAAAAATGAGAAAAAGTAATCTCCTGGGTGGTTTATTTTTGGTATTTCTCTTTGCCCTAAGCTGCAAATCAAAAAGCTTTTACGATAATGTTTGTGATATTAAAAAGGGCGAATGGCACAAGAACCAGGTTGTCAAATTTGATGTTCCCGTTGTGGATACTATTCATGGGTATAATCTTTTCTTCGAAATACGTAATAATAACGAATATCCTTATAGCAACCTTTTTCTTTTTGTTTCCACAACTTCACCCAACAAGGCAATTAAAAAAGACACCATAGAAATTACACTGGCAGACGAAAAGGGAAAATGGTTGGGAAACGGACTGGGCGGTATCCGCAGTAACGAAGCGATGTTTAAGAGATACATTCGTTTTCCGGTACCCGGTTTTTATAAGGTTGAGATAACCCAAGGTATGAGAGACGATGTGCTAAGGGGAATTATAGATTTGGGACTCAAAATTGAAAACGTCAAATAATTACATTCGATTTTACAAGTGGCAAAGCATAAATTAGAAAGGTTTGCGCAGTTAAGAACATTCAACAATGTTGTAGAACCGAAGTTTGCGGATATTTTCAATAAGGATCATACGTTAAAAGGAAACTGGAATAAGACTTTTTTTAAGAATGATAATCCTATTGTAATAGAAGTTGGTTGTGGAAAAGGTGAATATACAACCGGCCTGGCTGAACGTTTTCCGTGTAAAAACTATATTGGTATAGATATTAAGGGTGCCCGCATGTGGAAAGGTGCATTACATGCCGTAGAAAATAACCTTGAAAACGTTGGCTTTCTGCGTACGCGTATTGAACATATCGATTCTTTTTTTGCACCCGGGGAAATTTCAGAAATATGGATCACCTTTCCCGATCCTCAGGAAAAGAGGATTCGAGCACAAAAGCGACTCACTTCCACTAGATTTCTTTCATTATATAAGCAGTTTCTTAAATCGGATGGTATTGTTCATCTTAAAACGGATAGCGATCTTCTTTACGAATATACCTGGCGCATCTGTAATAGTAATCAGTTCCCCATAAAGATCAACACAAGGGATCTTTATAAAACAAGTTTAGATGAACATCTGTTATCCATTAAAACGTTTTATGAAGCGCAATTTTTGCTTCAGGGTTGTTCTATCAAATATTTAAGTTTTGAACTAAATGGAAACGAAATTTTTGAAGAACCAGACGAAGACTAATAATAACAGTTTTTTTCAACAGGTGTATGAAGTTACCCGGTTAATTCCTTTTGGACGGGTAACAAATTACGGTGCCATTGCCAGATATCTGGGATCTGGTCAATCGGCCCGCATGGTTGGATGGGCGCTCAACACATGTCATAATCAGCCTGATGTCCCAGCTCACCGTGTGGTAAATCGCAATGGACTGCTTACCGGTAAAATACATTTCGGAGGGCCAAATATAATGCAACAGTTATTGGAAAATGAAGGAATTAAGGTAGAAGATGATCAGGTAATTGATTTTGATAAGTTATTCTGGGATCCTGCCAAAGAATTAGAGGTTGGTGATTAAAAGCGGTAAGGAATATGAACAGTCAGGAGACGTTCGCCGAGCCCTGTAGTGTAACCCACGTTGCTATCAGAAGAATGAGGCTACGAAGCTTGGCGAATCCTGTAGTCACGGGATCGCCACACTAAGTACCGTTCTCTGAACGGTAAAACTAAAATACCACTCTTATTTGAATATTTTCAGCGGCTAAAGAATTTCCTTTGAAATAAAAGAATGATGATAACACCAATAGTGATAGAAGAATCGGCAATATTAAATACAGGACGAAAGAATATAAATTGTTCGTTACCCCAATATGGGAACCAACTTGGAAAGTGAGTATCAATGATTGGGAAGTATAACATGTCTACCACCTTGCCATGCAGAAATGATGAATAACCCCCTCCATGAGGCAAAAAATGTGCTATCTGACCATAACTATCGGTAAAAATAATTCCATAAAACATACTGTCAATTAGATTGCCAATGGCACCGGCCAGAATTAAGGCAATGCTTAATACAAAACCACTGTGTACTTTGTTTTTAGTGATATGAATGAGATACCATGCAATGCCAACAATGGCGACCATTCGGAAGATAGTGAGTATTAATTTCCCGGCTTGACCCCCGAACTCCATTCCGAATGCCATACCGTTATTTTCTGTGAAGAGAATATGAAACCACTTGAGAATTCTTATTCCCTGCCCTGAAAAAAAATGCGTTTTGATGTAGAATTTAACGGACTGATCAATGAAGAGTACAATCAGCACTAACAGGGAGGCCTTTTTTCCTAAGGAAAGTTTCATACAAAGATATTTGTTGGACGCAAATGTAAAAAAAAATGATTGAAACCGAAGCTGCAATCATTTTTCTTTAGATTTGAATAAGTTTAGCGCTGACCTTGTTTGGCTTCAATACTTAAAGTGGCATGAGGTACCGCACGTAAGCGGTCCTTAGGGATCAATTTCCCTGTTTCACGACAAATACCATAAGTTTTGTTTTCGATACGAATTAATGCCCCTTGTAAGTTTTGAATAAACTTCAACTGCCTTTGCGCTAGTTTACCGGCTTCTTCTTTAGAAAGGGTTGCAGCTCCTTCTTCAAGCACTTTGAAGGTAGGGGATGTATCTTCGGTGTCATTACTTTCGCTGTGTGTGATGGCACTTTTTAATAATTCATAGTCTTGCTTAGCCTGCTCGAGCTTGTCAAGAATTATTTGCTTAAATTCCTCAAGCTCAGCATCTGAATATCGCGTTTTTTCTGCCATACCTTAAAATTTTTGTCTAATATAATAAAAATAATCGTTAATAACCAAGTTTATTCAATCCTGGCAATTTTTAAAAATGTCTTGATGTCTTCATCAATGTCCACTTCTTTTACAAAATCGTCTTTAAAATTATCCACCCATACGATTTCTTTTGCAAGTGTTTGAGTGGCAATATATTGTTCATGAGTTTTAATAGCATCATAGATAGCTTCATTTTTCTTTATTTCGATGCTGATCTTATCGGTGACATCAAATCCACTTTCTTTACGTAAATTTTGGATCCGGTTGATAAGTTCGCGTGCAATACCCTCCTGAATAAGCTCAGCTGTTAAAGTAACATCGAGGGCAACCGTTAATTTGCCTTCAGAAGCTACCAATAATCCCGGGATATCCTCCGACATAATTTCAACATCTTCTACAGTCAATTCAACCTCCGTTCCATCGATGTTTAGCTTCCATTGCCCCTGCCTTTCCATGGTTGAAATATCCTGCTGGCTGAATTTAGCAATGGCAGCCCCAATACCTTTCATCTGTTTGCCATATTTTGGTCCAAGTGTCTTAAAATTAGGCTTTATCTTTTTTACCAAAATACCTGTTGTATCAGATATGTACTCAAGTTCCTTAACATTAACTTCAGCAAGGATAAGTTTTTTTACCGCATCAATTTTGTTGGCCACAGTTTTATCAAGAATTGGAATCATAACTTTCAATAACGGTTGACGGACTTTAATGTTCACTTTTCGTCTAAGTGCCAGTACCATCGAAGATATACTTTGGGCAAGGTCCATTTTTTCCTCAAGATCTTTGTCTATCAGCTTGGAATCAAAGGTTGGGAAATTTGCTAAGTGCACTGATTCCGCCTGGTCAATTCCTGACATTTCATTCAGATCAATAAAAACCTGATCCATATAAAATGGGGATATGGGAGAACCCAGTTTGGCAACAGTTATCAGACATGTAAAAAGTGTTTGATAAGCAGCGATTTTATCGTTATTCATTTCACCACCCCAAAACCGTTTACGGTTAAGGCGAACATACCAGTTGCTGAGATTTTCCGAAACAAAGTCCTGAATAGCCCTTCCTGCCCGGGTGGGTTCGTAAGAATCGTAACAGTCATCCACTTCTTTGATGAGTGAGTTCAGTAACGAAATAATCCAACGGTCAATTTCAGGCCGATCTTTAACGGGCACTTCGGGCTCTTTACCTGTGAACTTGTCGACATTGGCATACAACGCAAAGAAGTTATAGGTATTGTAGAAGGTACCAAAGAATTTACGGGTTGTTTCATCAATTCCTGAGGTGTCGAATTTCAAATTATCCCAGGGAGAAGCGTTGGTTATCATGTACCA
>CAYZNC010000118.1:0-16155 GCA_964478555.1 uncultured Bacteroidales bacterium
TGTGCACTTTGTATTCTGATAATCTGGGTATTTGCTGTGTTAGCATCTCCGATTTGTAAGGTGCCACCTGTTACATTTGATATAGCTGCAGCATTGAGAAAATCGGAAGGAGCGCTTGTTGCATTTCTGATCACAATGGTTCCGCCCGACATAGTAAAAGAAGAACCCACAGCACCGAGATCAAAACCGGCAAATGTTGGATCTGTAGAGCCTTGCGCAACCACCGTGACGGTACCACCGCTTTGTGTATAGCTTGTGGTAGCCGTTGCATTATTTCGGGTAAGCCGGCCAGCAATATTAAGGTCGCCACCTTCGATAACGATTGTTGAGCCCGAAACATAGTCTAGTGAATTGTCAGCACCTGTTCCAATGTTGATGGTTCCTGCTGACAGCCTAAGCAATCCTCTGATGGATGCACCTCCGGCCGCTTGTCCGGTAACTGTTGCGTTTGGATTGTTGATCCACAACCCGGTTCCAGTCTGAATGTTATAAATGGGTCCGGTTAAAAAAGTATTGGCAAAAGTAAATGTGCCTGACATTTTGAATGTTCCGTTGGTAAGGGTGAGAAATGCATCTGGGGCGCTGAAGTTGGCAGCTAAAACCTCAAGGGTGTTATTTACGTTTGTGCCCATGCTTACCTTGAGAAGGTTGAAGTTATTGATACCACTTCCCATAATCGTTTGATTACCGTTTTTGGCGAAGATAACGGTGCCCGTATTGCCTGTAAAAGTACCGTTGTTTATCATGTCACCGGATAGTGTGGTTGAATTTGCCCCACCATCGAGTGTTGCTCCGGAATTGATTGTCAGGTTCCCGAGTATACTTATGTTTCGCGAGAATGTAGTTGTACCGCCACTAACGATCAGGTTATTGAAATTAACAAGGGTGCTCGCAGGAATGGTATTGGTTACAGTCAGCTCAATGGTGCCTGTTCCTTCGGTCCAGGTACCAATCCTGCCCACAACAAAACCTTCGCATGCGAGTGTTCCGCCGCTTGTCATGATTAGACTTCCGGCAGTGTTGTTGTTATTGAAAGGTCCAATATTTATTGCTCCTGAAACTGTGAGCTTAGACCCACTGGCAAATGAGAGTGCTCCAGTTCCAGTACCCAGTGTAGAGCCGCCAATTTGAACGCTTAAACAAGCGGCAGTTAAGATATCCACGGTAACGGTGAACCCGCCATTGATAATAACGTCATCACCAGCCACAGGAGCAGGGTTGCCGCCCCAGGTGGTAGTTGCGCTCCAGTTTCCTGATTGCGATACAGTTTTTGTTACTGCGAACGAATTCGTTCCCAGAAAAAGTGTCAGAACAAAAGTGAATTGATAGATGGAAGTAAAATTTTTCATATTTTTTAAGTTTATGTTAGGATTTTTAAAAAAAGCTGGTTTCGAATCCGTAGGCATTAATTTTTGTAAAACAGTATTTATTATTGTTTTTTTGAAAATGTAATTTGAGGTGGAATCGTTGTCAGAACTTTTGAGCCCTGACAACGATTGGAATGATGTTTAACTTTTATTTTTGAGGGGCACTCGCCATGTCTTTAACGGGAACAGGCCATTTACCAGGTACTGGAACGCTAACACCTTTATTATTGCCACGAACACCGAGATCGGGTCCGAAATGATATAGTGGCCATCCTTTATAAGTAAGCTGCTTTTTCCCAAAGACATTAATAGTGGCAAATAAGGTTCTGTCTAAGGTGGATGGCACTACTATTTGGGTAGTATCGTAAATGGGCCATGTTCCATTGTTTGAGAAATCTGCCTTGGTGTATTTATTGATATTAAAACTATCCGGTTTAAACGTATATAATGTCACTCCTTTGGCATCCGTAAAATAAACCGTTTTTCCAACACCTTCCACATAGGTGCTTAAATAGTTTTTCCCATCGTTACCCACTAGTTGTGCATTTGTAAGCATGATCGTATAATCAGGTTTTGCTACTAACCAATTGCTGATGTTTTCTCCGGTTATTTGTCCTGCCGGTTCCAGTAAGCTTCCATTCGGAGCGTAATAATAGAGTGGCCATCCTTTGTACCGGGTTTGATTGAATCCACCAGTAACCACAATCGTATCAAAATCTGCAATGTCTAAACCTGTTGCTAAATCAGCCTGCGTTAAATTGCCGGCATAAAAATACGGCCAAACTGCCTGACAACCGCCAGAACAACTGTTTCTTCCGTTGTAATCGTTAGAAAAGAAATAAAGTGTCTGACCGTTTTTATCTACAAGGTATGAACCTCTGGTAGCATCAGTAGCAATATTTACAGCGTATTGAGTTGAGGGAACGGAAGGATTGCTATCCGATTTTTTACAACTATAGTAGGTACCTACTATGATTACGATTTTGGAGAACAGTAGCAACTTTGTGCTTAATTTAAATTTTTTCATGGCTTTAAAAATTAATTGTGAATAGATATTGATTTATAACACTAACTATTAGTAGGGAGCGTTCCTTTTAAATTTCAGTTACTCTTAAAAAGTCCGCCAGCAGGATTGGCTTCCGGTAGAGAATTTTTGAAGCTGTCGCTGGCTGGCGGGTTGGAAAACAGACTGAAAGAACATTTGAAACCTTCTCCTATGCTAATTCTTTGTATTGATTTAATGATTGTGTCCCGAACCAGATCCTGAATTTGAACCAGAACCACTTCCCGAATCAGAACCTTTTCCACTTCCTGATTCAGAATCTTTTCCCTTTGATAATTCAGTTTCTTCGCAAGTTGAAAGATTGGTATTGATTTTACTATAAAGGATAGCGTTAGAGGTACTGCTGATGATAATTTTTCCATTGGTACGGGTAGCATTATTTAGATCTACTGAGGTTATACCGCCCATTAGCAATGTTAAATTCAAATTAATCAGGCTGGTATAATCACTTGTGGTATCTATACTGGCTCCTTCTTTTTTAACTTTAAATTCGAAATCCTCATTAACAATCACTACTATTGGAATAACAGAGTCGGCACTGTTTGTATAAGTACCCGACAGATAAAAAACAGGCGAAGATCCGGCGTCTGCTTTAAGCGCTAGTATCTTTATTGAGATTTCGTGATAGATACCGGGTAAAAGGCTGATATTGCCAACAACAGAAGTTAGGTTGAATAAGTCAATTTTTTTTGGTCCATCCCATTCAAAATGAACTTCTGAAGAATCACGAGCCATTTCACTTTCGCGTTTTTCTGCTTCAAATTCGATTTTTGAAACGATTATAAAACTGGAGTCCCAGGTAAAACTTGTTGTTGTTGTTACCAATGCCGATTTAAGAAGCGAAAATGATTTGTTCGTTGCCTGGAGTTTAACACCGAGTGCGGGGGCTGACTTAGTAGGAGTGGATGATTCCTTATTACACGATGTAACCATCATTCCGGTAGCTATTGCTAATACTGCAAAAAGTCTAAGCGTTTTCATGTTTTTGATTTTTAAGTTATTATTATATTTATTTAGATTGTTTCTAAAGTTTCTTTTCCCTATGACAAAAATTTTTGGTCGATAGTCCTAATGGATTTTTCATTTTTTTTTTTTTATTTTTCGTGTTTTTCATTTTTTCCTGACTTCAGCAGTAAAACTTAAAGTCCGCCAGTCTTCGGACCATCTCAGGAGATAATTTTTCTGAAGCATCCTATGGCTGGCGGATTAGAAAAAAAGACTGAAAGAACATTTTAACCTTCTATGCTAATTCCTGGATAATTTAATAATTGTAACCTCCCGAACCAGATCCCGAACCATTTCCTGAACCAGAACCATTTCCACTTACTGATTCAGACGCTCTTCCCTTTGATAATTCAGATTCTTCACAAGTTGAAAGATTGGTATTGATTTTACTATAAAGGGTAGTGTTAGAGGTACTGCTGATGATAATTTTTCCATTAGTGCGGGTAGCGCTATTCAGGTCGGTTGAGGTAATACCCGCCATTAGCAGTGTTAAATTCAAATTAATCAGACTGGTATAATCACTGACGGCATCTAAACTCGACCCCTCTTTTTTAACCTTAAATTCGAAGTCCTCATTAACGATCACCGATATTGGAACAACTGAGTCAACGCTGTTTGTGTAAGTACCCGACAGATAAAAAACGGGTGATGCTCCAGCGTCTGCTTTAAGCGCAGTAATCTTTAATGAGATTTCATGATAGACACCAGACAAGAGACTGATATCGCCAACAACAGAAGTCAGGCTGAATAAGTCAATTTTTTTTGGTCCATCCCATTCAAAATGAACACCTGAAGAATCATGTGCCATCTCACTTTCGAGTTTTTCAGCTTCAAATTCGATTTTTGAAACGACGATAAAGCTGGAGTCCCATGTAAAACTTGGTGTTGTTACCATTGCCGATTTAAGGAGCGAAAATGATTTATTCGTTGCCTGAAGTTCAACACCAATAGCGGTGGCCGACTTAGAAGGAGTAGATGATTCTTTCTTACATGATGTCAGCATTATTCCTGTGGCTATTGCTAATATTGCAACAATTTTAAACGTTTTCATAATTTTGATTTTTAAGTTATTATTATATTTATTTAGATTGTTTCTAAGTTTTGTTTCCCCTATGACAAAAATATTTAGGGGATAGTCCTAATGGATTTTTCATTTTTTTTATAACAGCCTCAAATATTGAACTTAACGTCTTTTTATCCCAAATTCAAACTTGTGTATCATTTTTTTGTTATAGTTAAACTGAAATACAATTTATGGATTTGAAAGAAGAAACCATTTGGAGAAATATCCAGCAAAAAGATTTGGAAACATTTGAACGCTATTATAAATAGCATTACAAAAGTTTCTTCCTGATTGCTTGTAAATACTTAAAGGATTCAGCCCAGGCTGAGGAAACAGTCAACGATGTTTTTCTTAAACTTTGGGAAGATGGGAATCAAATAAAAATTGAAACTTCATTAAAATCGTATATATATAAAGCTATTATTAACAGGAGCATTAATGCCTTTAATAAAAATAAACGGGAATTAATTCATCAGACAGATCTGAATACCATTCCCGATGAAGGTTATGAATTAAGGCAGATAGAAGAAAATGAACTTAAGACAAAGCTATATGCTGCCATTGACCAATTGCCGGATCAATGTAGAAAGGTCTTTGAAATGAGCAGATTTGAAGAATTGAAGCAGCAGGAAATTGCAGATAAACTGGGTATTTCCATAAAAACCGTAAAGAACCATATAACGATTGCTTTAAAACAATTAAGTAAATTGAGTGTAACCTCTTTATGGTTGCTGTTTCTGATACTGAAAAATTTATTTCACTTTTAATTGGGACCATAGATTTTTTTTTTTGTCTTACTATTGAATACTGATAAAGCGATGAATACTTCACCAAAATATGATTTGCCCTGGGAATTAATAACCAGTTCTTTGACAGACAGTCTGACTGCTGAAGAGGACCTGCAATTGCAGGAATGGCTATTGTCCGACCCTGAAAACAAGAACAGATTCTTGCAGATTCAGGAGTTGTGGAATAATGGGATGGAAGATTATAAGTTTTATCAGGAGGCCGATGAGAATAAAGCCTGGAAAGCATTACATAGTAAACTGGGAAAAAGCGCTGATAACAAACCTGCGTTAAATGTGACAGAACAAGAAAGTGCCAAGATTATTCAAGGTCAATTTCATAAAAGGCCTAAATTATTAAGAAATCTTCTGGCAGTAGCCGCCGTATTTCTTGGTTTGATCGTATTTGGAACATGGTTTATTCTGACAAGGAATAATCCAGCAATTTATGAAACAGCTTCCAATACTCAACGAAAAGTGATCCTGGAAGATGGGTCAGCAATTACTCTACAGCCCGGAACTAAAATTGAAGTTGCTCACAATTATAATAAAATAAGCAGGACGATAATCATGGTTTCCGGAGAGGCTTATTTTGAAGTCGAGCATCATACGGATAAAACTTTTATTGTTGAATTGGGCAGTACACAAATTCAAGACATAGGCACTAGTTTCACTGTTCATAAGGATGAGAAAGAAATCAATGTTGCAGTATCCAGCGGTAAAGTGGCATTTGTTAAACTTGCCACCAAAGAAACCAGAGAATTAGCTGCTGGCTCAAGTTTATCATTCGATGTTCAACATGAAAGTTTCGGGTCGATAAAATCTGCAGCTTCTTCACAGGTTGACCAAATGCTGGACTTTAAGGATACCCCTTTGGCCGAGGCAATAATTTCAATTCAAAAAGTTTACAGAAAAAAAATAATCATTGATGATCACATCGCTCATCGGAAAATTACTGCCCACTTGGGTGGAATGCCCTATGACGATGTAATGAAAGTTGTTTGCAAATCTCTGGGACTGGAATACGTTATAAATGACAGTGTTTATATCCTTCAAGAGAAAAAAAACGAACAACATTAACGCTTTTCGTGTTTAAACCCGTAGTCACAAAACGATCCAAATAATTTTCGTTTTGCGACTACACAATCAATTAATGATGTTTCGAGCAATAAGAACGAACCTGCCAATCCGCAAGACGGCAATTAAAATACTATTTTTACATAGTCTGGTTTACCTTTTGTTCTCATGCTCTATCAGTGCTCAGGCTCAGGATAAAATTCTATCAAACCCTCAGGTATCCCTTAGTGTTCAGGATGTGCCGTTTCAAAATGTACTGACCTTAATTGAACAACAGAGCCAATACAAATTTGCCTACAGCACGGAGCTCATTTCAAAGCAAAAAAATATAACTATAAATGCACGGAACAAGCCTTTGGATGAGCTAATTTTATTGTTGTTGAAAGGCACCAATATAAGTTACAGCATAGTCGACAATCAGATTATATTGATGGAGCTATCACAGCCTTCTAAAGTCACGATCAGCGGTTATATCAAAGACAGCCAAACCGGAGAGACTCTTCCTGGTGCAATTATTTATTTTCCGGAAAAGAAAACAGGTACATACGCCAACAATTACGGATTTTATTCAATCACACAAAATCAGGCCGACAGTTTGGATGTCATGATCTCATATGTCGGATTTAATAAAATATACCAAAAGGTTAATGTTGGAAAGAGTCTTTCTAAGAATTTTTTGCTGACAGAAAACAACATTGAATTAAATCCCATTCTTATTGTGAGAGATAATCCTGACGATAATGTAAAAAAGAATCAGGCTGGGAAAACTGATGTGTCCATGGAAATGATAAAAACAGTTCCAGCCATCAACGGGAACGGCGACATCATTAATACCATTCAAATGCTACCCGGAGTTATGGCAGGCCTCGATGGGAAACCCGGCTATTATATAAGGGGAGGTAATGCTGATCAAAACCTGGTTCAACTGGATGAAGCTACCTTGTATAATCCAAATCATCTTTTTGGATTGGTGAGCATTTTTAATTCTTCGGCCATAAAAAGTGCAACTTTATTAAAAGGAGGATTCCCGGCTTCGTATGGCGACCATCTTAGCTCTGTGCTTGACGTTACCATAAAAGATGGGAATAATCAACAACTTGGAGGCGATCTTCAATTGGGTACTATAGCTGGTGGGTTTACCTTATCCGGTCCGCTGGTGGCAGATAAGTCCTCGTTTTTTGTTGCTGCAAGAAGAAGTACGATCGATTTTTATATGAAACCGCTCAACCTGTCAAATTATTATAGCAATTATTATTTCTATGATGTAAATGCAAAATTGAATTTTCAACTTTCGCAAAAGGACAGGGTTTTCCTGAGCCTATACCAGGGCAAAGATTTCAGTGCATATGCAAAGGATTCGACTGCTAATAATGCTATCAATTATGGCGTTAGGTTCGGTAATCAGGCGGTTGCTCTTCGCTGGAACCATTTATATTCACAAAAATTATTTTCCAATACATCTGTCATTTATAATAACTATTATCAGTCTCTCACAGCCAGTCAACAACAATATTACGCTGAACTTTATTCGGGTATCAGGGATATGGATTTTAAAACCGATTTCAACTATTATCCGAATTTGAATCACAAAATATCTGCTGGAATCAATGCCCTCTATCAAACTTTGTATCCTGCACTGGTTTCGGACAAAGCGATTGCCAAAGAGTCTGTTATTTCAATCAATCCGTCGGATATACCAAGAAAATATGCGAGCAGATTTGCTGTTTATTTTAGCGACGAAGTATGGCTAACCCCAAAGTTCAGTGCTTACCTTGGTGCAAGGTTACCACTTTTCTATAAAAATGAGGTGCACTATCTGCAATTTGAGCCACGGCTGTCTCTCTTACGTCTGTTAGGTCCTACAACTAGCATAAAAGTGAGCTATACGCAAATGCATCAATACCTTCATCTTGTACAATGTTATAATGCATCTTTTCCTGCCGATATTTGGATTGGCAGTAGTAAAATTGTTAAGCCGCAAAAGAGCCAGCAGGCTTCAATAGGATTGTTTAAGAATTTTAGGCAGAACATGTTTCAATCCAGTCTCGAAATTTATTATAAAAAGCTTGATAACCAGCTATTGTTTAAAGGAGGAGGAACAAATCCTGCCATTGATAATAATATAGAAAATTCGTTGATATTTGGGCAAGGGCAGACCTACGGCGCTGAACTTTTTTTTAAAAAAAATACTGGGAAATTTACCGGATGGTTGGCCTATACATTTGCATTTTCTAATGAAAAATTTGATTCCCTGAATTTTGGACACCAGTTCCCTTCCTCCAATGACAGAAGACATGCGGTATATGTTGTATTAAGTTATGCATTAAACGAACATTGGGAAATTACTTCAAACATTTTATTTACCAGCGGAAGAGCATTTACACTAAACAAAAGTGTTACCACCGGGGCTGTGAACGATAATCCATTGTATTATGAGGATAGAGGGGGTAGCAACTCAGGTAGCAATTCTGGCAGTGGCAGCTCAGGTTCAAGTGGTAGTTCGGGTTCAAGTGGTGGCTCTGGTTCAAGTGGTGGCTCTGGTAGCGGCTCAGGTAGTGGCTCTGGCAGTGGTTCCGGAGGAGGTCCCGGTAGTGGCTCTGGCAATGGTTCCGGTAGCGGCTCCGGTAGCGGCTCCGGTGATGGTTCGGGAAGCAATTCAAATGGTGTTAATGCAACCTCACAAATAGTTCAAAATAATTATAGGCTCGCACCCTATAATCGTGTCGACATCAGTATTAGTTACAGAAAGAAAAGGAATTTACCCCACAGAGTCATTGAATCGGAATGGGTTTTATCGGTCTATAATGTTTATGCCCGTGCGAATACCTTTTTTGCTTACCGGGCAATAGATCCGGTTACCAAACAGCCAATCGCCAAGCAGGTATCCTTTGTTCCAATCATCCCCAGTATATCGTATTATCTGAAATTCTAAAACAAAAAAGGCCCGCTTCATTGAAACGAGCCTTTCATATGCTAAAGACTGTTATTTGAATTGGATAGTCAAGTCATTTAATATTTTAGGATTATAAGGAGTTAAATCGCTGATTCGGCTTACCAAAGGAGCATATTTTGCATTTGGCGAAGTGCCTGCCTGGATAAAACCACCGTCAGAGAAAAATCCTGGAGCATCTGCATTTTGTAGGTATTTTGCAAGGTCGTTGGCGTTAGGACTTACACCGAATGCTTGAAGAAACCAGTCGTTGATTTGCGATGTCATCACATTTTTGATTGAGTAGTCGCCCAACAATACGGTGCGTGTGCTATTGTCAAGTGTGCTTGGTGGTAGACCCACTTCTGCAACACCTATGTTAGTGTCAGCTAAACCTGATGCAACAAATGCCCAGTCGAAACCTGTTGTTGAGGTGAAAAATTTAGCGTTAGGATGATCGGTGTTACCATATACATCCACAAAATTGTCTTTTTTGCCTACAAACATTTTGAGTGACTTAACTGCGAATTGGTCAGTAAGTGACATTGGTAAACCTGCAATCTCCACAGTCATTTGCCTGTCATAACCGTTGGAAGGCACTTCGGAATATTCGATCTTGTATGTCGCATCAAGTGATAACGCATCTTTTATTCTGTTGCAGTTGTAAGGTTTAATTATTGCTATACCTTCAATTGGGTTTCTATTCCAGAAGATTTGTAATGCTTTACCTCCGTCAGCATTATTTTCGGATGCTGCATCGGTAATGGTGAGTACATATTCCCAGTTTCTTCCGTCATAAGATGGATTTTCAGCCACTACCAGGTTTTTAATGCGGTTATCATCATTACTCTGATAGCTGAGTGTCATAGGCTTGTCGATATGATATATGGCAATTGCGCCAATTATTCCCTGAACTACATCGCCAGCGCCTTCACCTATAGCTATAAATACCTTCAGCATGCCATAGATATCATCGCCTTTTATAGTGTCACCTTTAGCACTTTTCAATAGCGATGATTTAACTGCAGTATTGTCGCTGCTAAGCGCACTGGGAACATCAACTTTAAATCTGGCGGGAAGTATGCCAGTGTCCTTGGACTGGTCTAATTTATCGCAACTTTGAATTAATAATGCAATCACAAGGAGTGCGGTTCCGAGAAAAAATCTTGTTGTTTTCATGATTTTATTGTATTTATGGTTAGACATCGTATTCATTCTTTTTCTTTTAAACGTTTTCATTAATATCACACGAAGAAGAATGTTTACCCTGATCGGAAAATGATTTTTTTTGAAGTTTTTTTTGAAGTTTAATTATACTTACTTGATAATAAGCTATTAAGAAGCAAAGAATGAGCATGGTTGTAAATTTTTAGATAGCAAACACAGTTAAGTTTACGAGGAGATTCAAATTAGGTAAGGGGAAAAAAGGTGATATTAATCACCGGTAATGAGGTATATAGGTGAACGTGAGCAATGAGCAATGAACAATGACCGGTAAACACCTCACTTCACCACTGTAGTATCACTAATCATCATGCAGGCGGCGAAAAATCCTCTTGCTCCATTGCTAATATTGGAAAGCACATTTCCCTGCTGAACATCAAAAATGCCACCGCGCCATTCTGTTTCTATCAGTAAGGTTCGGATAAATGCCTGGTGTTCTTCTGAAAGGCTGTATTTCCTGCGAATAATGATGGTGTTTGCCGGGAAAAATATAGTGTCCTTAACCGGTCCGAATATGTTGTTGACATCAACATTATTCAATACATAATAGTCCTCCTGTGCCTGGCAATGTCCATAGGTTGTGCAATAGGCCGGAACCGACGACCAGTCATAATTCACCTGTAACATGGCGGGGTCGCCTGATTTAACGAAATTATACCGGTACAGCCCTTTTTCCTTAATCAGACTGATTTGATCCAGCGGTGTTACCGGAACCATATTTGCTTTGGCAGTGTAGTCAGTTGAATTATAACTAACTGTAAGGGTATAATTTTTGCCAACTACGGCCTGAAAAGGAGTTGAATAATAATTTCCGGGTTCCACCGACGATTCGTTGAATTGATAGAGATGGGTGCTATCCGATATGCTGACCATTGCGCCTGAAACAGGATTATTAGGCATGTTTATCGCCGGGTTAACCCACGACAGCTTAATATTTTGTGCTTTGAGCTCATTGGTTATGATACCGTCAACTACCAATGTTTGCGTATGATCCGACTGAAGTTTCCAGGGATATTCCACTTCACATCCCATGGCCATTGTGATCAGAAGAATTAATAGCATATAATATCTTTTATACCACATTTTTTTAAAACTTAAATTGATAATTAATCGATGGTATGATTGCATAGGTATATCTGATAGAAGACGTCAATTGCTCCTGATTTAACCGGTCCATGGGGACAACTAAATCTCCGTTTGCATTTTTATACTTGTTAAAGTACATGAAAATAGGATTTCGCTCATTTAATAAATTGACGATGGCCAGGGTAATACTATGACTGAACCGGTGCTTTGGCTTATTTAACCGGAATGTGGTTGAAAAATCCAATCGGTGATACATCGGCATTTGGTCATTGTTTTGCTTAGTGTAAACCGGCACCTGGTACCCCTGGTAATAAAAAAATGAGGTTGGTGTTGTGATACGTGAGCCTGAGGCCAGACTGTAGTCGGTGCAAATTAACCAACGCGGAGTGACCTGTAAAGCCAGGCTTACATTAAAATTGTGAGGCCGGTCGTACATGGCTGGGAAACTTCTGTTTTCGTTGAGCTCTTCAATTTGCAGAAACGATCTGCAATAGGTATAATTGACCTGTCCGGAAAGTTTGTGTCCTTCCTTTTTCAAAGATACCTCAAAGCCATACGACCATCCGTTGCCTTGTCTTAATTCCCCTTCAATGGCCGGGTTTACAAGCATGTTGGCATGATATTTATATCCAATTTGATTGTACATCCATTTGTAGAAAATATCCGTTTGCAAATTCAGATTCAGTGACGAGAGGGCATGTATATAACCGAAATCAACAATATCAGCGAATTGAGGTTTGATGTTGGGCCCTGCTGGTAGCCATACCTCCAAAGAATTAAAGGGGCTGATGGAGTTCGTGATTAAATTGATATACTGATCAGTACGGCTGTATCCTGCTTTCAAACTGGAAAGTTCGCTTGTTTTAAAAGATGCGGACAATCTTGGCTCCAGGCTTGAATGCCGGTAATAGGTTTCGTTTTTTTTGTAATAATTGATACCCGTTTGGTTATGGACACTATCGTACTGTATAACGAAGGACTCGCCTGAATTTGCCCAGGTATTTACGCGTATTCCATAATTGATTCTTAACCAGGGAAATATTTCCTGTTCGGCACCGCCAAACACTGTTATTTCAGAGGAATTAACCGGTGAAACCTGCACATCATTGTCGGTTGAGGATGAAACATAGTTGCCGGGATTAAAATTATAAGAGCTTATTTTTAAGCCATACCGCCAGGTAATGTGTGGGGTAGCATAAAAGGTAAGCTCCTCCTTTAAATTTATATTTCCAATATTCGAATTCCAGTAATCGTTTGATTTTGTGGAGGAATATAAGAAATAATCATATTTGCTGCCGTAAAAGGATGAATTCAGAAAAACCTTGGAGCCGAAAATATGATTCCACCTGGCAGAGAGACAGGTATTGCTCCAATTAATACCATTGCTGTCATCGTCGCCCGTTTTAGCCCGCAAAACATCTTTGCCGTTGTATAATGTAAGAAACAAACGGTCCTTGGGTCCCATTTTGATATTGACTTTGGTAGTAAAATCGTAAAAATAAAGCCCCTGCAGATTGGGTTGAAATGGTTTGAGATATTCGTCGAAATAAGATCGTCGGAAAGACACTACCCAGGAGCTGGCATCTTTTTTAAATGGACCTTCGATGGTGCCACGGGCTGAAATTAATCCAAGGCTACCGGAGGCCGAAAGGTTGTTCTTATTGCCATCTTTAGTGCTTATATCAACAACCGACGAAAGCCTTCCGCCATAATTAATGGGAAAATCGGCCTTGTAGATATCAACGCTCTTGATGGCCTCGGGAATGATGGGAGAAAAAATGCCAAGCAGATGCGATGGGTTAAAAATGGTTGCTTCGTCCAGAATAATAAGGTTTTGATCGTAATTGCCACCGCGTACATGAAAATAACTCGATCCGTCGCCATAGAAAACAATACCAGGTTGGAATGCCATCGATTTGATAACGTCAGACTCGCCCATCAATGAGGGTTTTTGTTCTACAAAAGTAGGCGTCATCTGTGTTTGTGAGGCATGCATTTTATATATCATATCTTTTGCCTGCAATGATGATATGATCACCTCTTCCAGTTTCTGTGCCCGGTAAAACAGATTAAAGTCCGCTTTTAGATTACTTTTTAAATCGATATTCAAAACCATGCGTTCATATCCGATATACGATACTTCCATAGCATGTTGGCCCGGAGGTATGGTTAACGAGAAAAAACCATAGTTATTGGTGGTGGTTGCTACATTAAGGTCCTTCATAAAAACAATTGCGCCCAACAAAAATTCTGATGTCTCTTTGTCTTTTATATATCCGCTGAATGTTACATTCTTAACTGGTTTTTCACTGCTTTCGTGGGTTATTTCCGATCCTTTTTTTAATACCACATAATTGTCGACAATTTCATATTTGATGGGAAGTGTTTTTAACACTTTGTCAAGCACATCCGATAAGGGTATTTGCGAGAAGGAAGCGGTGATTTTAGAGTCGTCAGGAATTTTTTTGGAACTGTAGGAAAACCGGACATTTGTTTTTGCGGTAATATCATTCAAAACGTCTTTCAAAGGCAGATTAACATATTGAGCAGTAAACGGCTTATCCAGAACCTGCGTTTGAGCATGGATTGAATTGGAAATGAAAATGAGAATGCTCAGGGTAATCAAGGTTGCCGAAAGGCGATTTATTTTGGGGAATTGGCACATTGGCATATTGAATAATTGGCACATTGAATTAGCATCCTTTTCCCATGATATAAATAGCATCATCCTCTTCCTTAATGGTAATATCGAGAGTTGATTTCAATACGTTCAGAACGGTTTGAAGATCTTTGTTTTCAAAAGTGGTGGTTATGGGACAATGATTCAATTTGGGGTTTTGTATCACGAAATTTTTATGATAAACATTGCTTAATGTCTTTGAGATTAAGGATAGACTGTCATTATCAAAAACAATTAAACGTGTTTTCCATGAAATGAAATTGCGATCGTCATTCTGCCGCTTTTGAACAAGCTTTAACGACTTATTGAAAATGGCTTTTTCTCCTTTAACCACTACAATATGTTTTTGCTCCAGGCCTTTCTCGTAAAGCGTCACTCTGCCTTCTGCAACGGTAACTTCAATCTTATCCATATCTTTGTAAGCTCTTACGTTAAAAGAAGTGCCTAGTACCTTTACTTCAGCGCCATCTAGTTTAATAATGAAAGGTACTGCAGGATTTTTTCGAACCTCAAAAAATGCTTCGCCCTCCAGTGAAACGATGCGCGATGTTTTACCAAAATCTTTCTTAAGGTAGGTAAGTTTCGAACGTGCGTTCATGGTAACTTTGCTACCATCGGGGAGGATCATTTCGTTTGTTTCAGCTATATTGGTCTTGAATGATTTTTGCGATATGTAGCGCCATCCGAAATATGAAAAACCAATGATAAGCAGAACCGAAGCTGCAATTTTCAAAACATTGGCTAAGGTTATGGATTTTCCTGATGGGGACTCAGCAATAGATGGATTAAAAGTTTCGATATGACGCCTCCACTCAGCATCAATATTAATATTTTGATGGGCAGAGGTTTTATCCGCTGCTGACAGTGCTTTCATGAACTCTTCATATTGCTTTCTATTGGCATCCGAAGCTTCGGTCCAGTGTCTGACTAATTCCAGTTCCTCCTGGTTGGCTTCTCCAGTTAAACTGCGGGTCAGCAGATCTATTTCAATATGGTTTTTATCTTTATTCATGATGTTTCAATAGTATCACACATGAAATGTATTATACCCTGATGCTATCATATAAATTTTATGATAAAAATGATTAATATTTTTAAATAATCCTTCAAATTGTCGCGCAATATTTTAAGTGCTTTAGACATTTGGGTTTCCACGGTCTTCAAAGATATATTAAGCGCTTCTGCTATTTCACCATATTTTTTACCTTCGAATCTGTTCAAAACAAAGATTTCTTTGCAACGCTCAGGTAAATTATTGATAATCTTCCATACGCTGCTTTCCAGTTCGGCAGCTTCAAGATGGTCTGTATTTATGGTATATTGACTGTAGTCGCTTTGTAATTCAAGTACTTCATCAGATACAAACTTCTTCTGATCGCGCAAGTGGTTCATGCACCGGTTATAGACTGCAGTAAAAAGATATGATTTGGCGGATTTATCAAAGTCGAATTCTTCGCGTTTCTCCCAGATATTAACAAATACTTTATGTACAATTTCCTTACTGGAGTCGAGATCGGAAATATACTTTTGGGCAAAATAGCATAACGAAGAAAAATAAGTTCGAAACAACGCTTCGTATTTAATGCTATACTTGTCTTTGGACATTATTAACAACCCTGTTATTAGTGCAATTCTCATTATAAAAATAACAAGAAAATTTCAGAGTATCAAGTGGGAAGTTCTAACTTGTAATGCCTCACCCCAGCCCTCTCCTGAAGAGAGAGGGAGTAAGTTTCTGAGTTTCAATGAATATAAAGCTTCCTTACAGTATACTGTAGTATGAAAATTATATATACTTAAAGCAGAGTGCCTCCCCTCTCGCTTCAGGAGAGTGGCCGGGGGTGAGGTTATTAAGCTTTTGGCTTATACAAACATT
>CAYZNC010000119.1:0-16087 GCA_964478555.1 uncultured Bacteroidales bacterium
AATATCCCAATCTATTTTTAACATAAAATATTGAAATAAAAAATAGCTATATTGCCCCTACTATTCATATTGTATAAAACTAGTCTTGATCAGTTAATTACGACAAAAGAAATGAAAAAAACAATAACCATTTTACTCTCATTAGGTGTTCTCTTTATAGGATGTAAACAAAGGGGATCGAATATTGTTGTCAAAGGTGAGCTGAAAAATGCTGTTTCTTCTTATATTTATTTACAAGAATTGACGACCCAAAATAATGGGCATACAGACTCCATTCTTCTAGACAAATCAGGAGAATTCAAATTTAAGAAACGAATATCTTATCCAACTTTTTTCGCACTAAGAATTGGCCATGCCAAATCTGTTACACTGATTGCTATGCCTAAAGAACGGATTGTGATAACGGGGTCGGCCGGTAACCTGTTTAAAACATATAAGGTTGAAGGATCAGAAGAATCTACGCGTGTTCAAATTATAAATTCAATGCTGGCCATATGCTTAGAGAAGCGCGACTCCCTCAACAGGGTTCTGCAACAATTTAAGGACAACCCGAATATTGTTAACATTAGTAAGACCTTATCGATGAATTTCAAAAACTATATTGATGATCAACGTCAATTTACCCAGGCATTTATCGATAAATGGCCATCCTCACTGGCAAGTTTATACGCACTCTATCAGCAAGTAGATGAAAACTCCTTTGTTCTTTATAAAGATGAGGATTATAAATATTTTGCAAAGGTCGACTCAAACCTTTACAGATCCTATCCGGAAGCACCATATGTTAAGGCATTGCATTCAAATGTTGAACAAATGGAGGACCAACAGAAGGTATTAAAGCTCCGAACCATGCTAACAGCCATGGGTGCAAAGGCTCCTGAAATTGCTTTGCCATCACCAAAAGGGGATACTATAAGGCTTTCGTCAACCAAAGGCAAAGTAGTTCTTCTCGATTTCTGGGCCTCGTGGAGTAAACCCAGTAGAGAACAAAACGCCAAGCTGATGAACCTTTACAAGAAATATAAATATAAAGGATTTGAAATTTTCCAGGTATCACTCGACAAGTCGAAGGATGCATGGGTGAAAGCCATTAAAGATGACGGATTGAAATACTGGATTAACGTAAGTGATCTCAAATATCTGCAGTCTCCGGTAGTTAATCTTTATAATTTTGATCAGGTCCCTACCAGTTTTCTAATAGATAAAGATGGCACGCTAATTTCAAAAAATCTGACTGATATAGATCTGGAAAATAAATTAATCTCACTTCTCGGTGACAAATCAGATTCAGCAAATCAATAATCTCGTACTTCCGGATCGAAAAAAAGCATATTTTGCATCCGATGTACATCTTGGGTTGTATCCGCAAGATAAAAGTGCCCTGCGCGAGAAAGTATTTGTGAAGTGGCTCGACAGTATAAAAGAGGATGTTGGAGCGTTGTTCCTTGTTGGAGACATCTTTGATTTCTGGTACGAATACCGGAAAGTTACTGCTCGTGGATTTGTGCGATTTTTGGGGAAACTTTGTGAGATAACGGATAGTGGAGTTCCTGTTTACTATTTCACCGGCAACCATGACGTGTGGGTATTCGATTACCTGCCTAAGGAAACAGGGGTAAAAGTCTTCTATAATCCCATAGAAATGAAGATCAATGATGGTAACTTTGTGATCGGTCACGGCGATGGCCTTGGCCCCGGAGATAATGCCTACAAAATATTACGAAGGATTTTCTACAATAAGTTTCTTCAATTCTTTTTCTCCAGGTTGCATCCGAATTTTGCCTATGCCTTGGGTCACAATTGGTCGAAAAATAGTCGTTCATCAAAAGGCGTTTATGAGGCCTTCTATGGTTTGGATAAGGAATTCCAGATTTTATTTGCCAAAGAATATCTTCGGCAAAAACCTGTTGACTATTTTGTATTTGGCCACAGACATGTTCCTATGGACATCAGGCTTAGCGAAACATCCCGCCTGATTAATCTTGGCGAATGGATACAAAGCTATACTTATGCAGTTTTTGACGGGAAAAACATGGAACTACTTTCTTTTCGTGATAAAAGTGAATGGGACAAGATCCATTTTGTTAGAATGTAGTAGGAACTAGTAACTAGTCGTAAGTAAGAACAACTTCATTGCTCATTGTTCATTGCTCATTGTTCATTGCTAACTGTTCATTGTTTTCATATGGCTGATATTTTAATCGTAGACGATCATCCTATTGTTGCAGAAGGACTACAAAAACTCATCCTTTCGAAAGGGATTGCAATAAACTGCATGGCTGTTTATTCTTTTCAGGAATGCCTCAAAACCATTGAAATTTTTAAACCAGACATGATCTTGATGGACTACCATCTCCCGGATGGCAATGGCATAGACTTATGCAAATTGATAAAACAGTCCAACGAAAAAATAAAAATCTTAGCAATAAGCTCGTTCCGCGAACAGAGTATTGTTAAGCTTATGATCGACAGCGGAGCTTCGGGATATGTTTTAAAAAATGCTTCGGAAGAAGAAATATTGGAAGCCATCAACACTGTGCTGGTTGGGAAAAAATATTTATGTGATGAGTCGCAAGAAATTATAGATACACGTAATGCCAATGCTATTGTTTCGCAACGCGAAATAGAAGTATTGAAACACATTGCCGACGGATTAACCAATGCGGAAATTGCTGATAAATTATTTCTAAGTCCATTAACGGTTGACCGTCACCGGAAAAACCTCATCGTTAAACTCAATGCCAAAAATACAGCATCACTCATTAAAATAGGCATACAGAAAGGCTATATTTAGAAAAGAGACCATTGTTCTCCTTGCTTATTTTCCTTAGTTTTACGAGAACGTTTACGTAATTTTTGGCCTGGAAGGTTTTTCTTCTCTATCTTCATTGCACTGTCTAATAAGGATGAATACTCCGTTTGTAAACGGGTAAGATTCTGTAATAGTTCGCCTTTGTCATCAGCTTCTTCACGCTTTAATAGTTCTTGAATATAAGCGATATTCCTGCTTACTCTTTCAAGCCGGTTTTCAATATAATCTTTACGCAAAAGCATAGTGTTAAAACACACATTATCCGGCAATTGTTCACCCATAACACCATCCCAAGCCAATAGTAAGCTCGTTTATAACAGTCTGTTACGGCCGTTTTTCAGGCTTATGAATGAACCTTCTTCTGAGGATTATCAATGAGAGAAATAATGATATATATCAAAAAGATAACGGGGTAAGCACAAACCTTTAAAAAAATGAGAAGCACTAAAGAGATTAATAGCAAAAGGTATCGCGACCAGTTATCACGAAAAGACAGATTCTTAAATTTTAAAGCAATCATCGGAATTTCAGAAACTAACAGAAAAGATAATATAAATATCATCGGAACAAGCACATATGTTTTAAGTAAAAGATTACTAACCAACTCATACTTTATCAACACAAACGGCAATGAGGCAATCAAAAAAGCATTGGCCGGCGTGGGAACGCCAACGAAATAGCTGCCTTGCCGCACATCCAGATTAAACTTTGCCAACCGCAACACTGAAAAAACAGCAATCACAAATGCCGAAGATAAAATCAATAATTCAACAAAACTTGCTGATCCCATATTATCTGCACAACCGATATATCCGCCAAATAAAGTTTGGCTTAACAATTGAAACATTATAAAAGACGGAGCAGCACCAAAACTGACAGCATCACACAGAGAATCGAGCATTTTACCAAATTCCGAACCGGCTTTTAGTAAACGCGCAGCAAATCCATCAGCAAAATCAAGAACTCCGGCAATAAAAATAAATACAGATGCAGTAATCAACTTCCCCTGAAACGCATAAACAATGGATAAACAACCCATCATTAAATGTAAAGAAGTAATCAGATTTGGAATATGCTTTAAGAGCGATTTTAAATATGTCATTTGGTTAAAAATTTGCCTAAAAGTAAGTAATTTTACCATTCCGTTCGATATCTGAAAAATACTTTTAACGAAAACATTTCAATTTCAAAATTGGGCGAATTTTGCCTGTGACAGATTATCGATAAAAAGTTGCTGAAAAATTATAAGGAAGACTTTTAATTGAACTTAATTCTTTGAATACCGCAATAATAATAAGCTTTTGAAAGTTTTTATTAGGAAAAACTAATAAATTATATATCTTTAACCGATTTTTATAATTCTTGTAAATGTCACTATTTTATGAAGATAGCCGTTGATTTTGACGGGACAATTGTAACACACAAATATCCAGCAATTGGAGAAGAGTTACTTTTTGCCATTGAAACCTTAAAGGAGTTGCAACGCCAACAGCATCAGTTGATCTTATGGACATTCAGAGCAGGAAAAGAATTGGATGAAGCTATAGCCTATTGTAAACAGAGGGGTCTTGAATTTTATGCCGTCAATAAAAATTATCCCGAAGAAGTCTTCGATGAGACTTTCAGCCGGAAAATCAACGCAGATTTATATATCGACGACCGGAATTTAGGGGGATTTCCGGGATGGAGTGTCGTTTATGAAATGATCACAAGTGGCAAAGCTCTCGACTCAATATCGGTAGTTGAGAAACCAACTGGCAAACGCAAAGGTTTTTTTAAATAGAATGAACAATATTAAAAGAAATAAAATTTTGAACAGGTTATTCTTCACAGTAATGATTTTGCTGTCAGTTGGCTTTTCTTGCCGGCAAACAACGAATCATCAACAACCTAATATTACCAGCGAAAATTCTGCTGAAACAGCTACCAAAAAGAATGTATATTTTACGTCACCTGTCAACGACCAAACTTATAAAACAGGTCAGGTCATTAATCTACAGGTGAAGCTTACCGATAGTCTTAAACGACCTGATTCCATATTATTTTTTATTGACAATACACGATTAATTGCAATCAGAAAAATATCTGAACCGGTTTCCTGGAAAACAGCAGACGCTAAGGTTGGCTTACGGAGTATAAGTCTGATTGCTTATTATCCTTCAAAAACAGAGGAACAAGATAATATTCAGATAACACTGTTGTCCGGAACTGCCCCGGTTCGCTACACATATCAGATTGTTAATACATTCCCGCATGATGCTAATGCTTATACACAAGGGCTCATTTTCGACAACGGATTTCTTTATGAAGGAACCGGTGTATACGGGCAGTCATCGTTGCGAAAAGTAAAGCTAACTACAGGTGAAGTATTGCAGAAATACAACTTGCCAAATGATATTTTTGGAGAAGGGATTACTACATTCGACAATAAAATTATACAAATCTCATGGAAGGAACAGACGGCGTTTCTGTTTGACAAAAACAGTTTCACGCTGCTGAATAAATTTAATTATCCTATAAAAGAAGGCTGGGGAATTACTTTTGATGGAAAAAACCTGATTATGAGTGATGGTTCTGAAAAACTCTACTTTCTCGATAAGGATTATTTTACGGAAGTTAAGCATTTGGAAGTATGTGACGACCATGGATTTGCTAATCGTTTAAATGAATTGGAATACATTAACGGGGAAATTTGGGCGAATGTCTACACTACCGACACGATTGTGCGTATCAATCCTAATACAGGAGCCATTATTGGCAAAATTGATATGACCAATATACTTAAATCACGAGACCACTCGCAAAATACGGATGTACTAAATGGCATTGCTTACGATCCACTGACCAAACGTATTTTTGTGACCGGTAAAAACTGGCCTAAACTTTTTGAAATTACAGTGCATCAGAAGAGTCGATAATTATTGACCGATGACTAAAGGGTTTGAATAAAAATTTAATACCTTACCGTTGCTTTTTTATAAAAAACCTTTATTAATTTTAAACGTACACAGGCATTGTTAATATAATGTTGATAAATGAATAGGGGTTGTTTATAAATGATTTAACATCGGAAGGTTTGAATGCGGGGAGGTTGTTAATTTTGCGACAAACCGAATAAATTGAAAATAAATATTCAATAAACTACAAAAAATGGCTAAAGTTATAGCATTGGCAAATCAGAAGGGTGGAGTAGGCAAAACAACTACAGCAATTAACCTTGCTGCCAGCCTGGCAGTTCTTGAAAAGAAAGTTTTACTGATCGATGCAGATCCGCAGGCAAATGCAACTTCAGGGATTGGATTCGATATTCGGGCTATTAAAACCAGTATCTATGAATGCCTGATTGACGATCAAAATCCGAAAGATATCATTTTAAAATCGGAAGTACCTGGTTTTGATCTGATACCTTCGCACATTGATTTAGTGGGTGCAGAAATAGAGATGGTTAATTTACCTAACCGGGAGAAAATGTTAAAAAAAGTAATCGAAAAAATACGAGAAGATTACGATTATATACTTATTGACTGTTCTCCATCATTAGGTTTGATAACCGTTAATGCATTATCTGCCGCCGATTCGGTATTGATACCTGTGCAATGTGAATATTTTGCACTTGAAGGGCTTGGAAAACTGCTGAATACCATTAAATTTATTCAAACAAGACTTAATACAGCGTTAGAAATAGAAGGTTTCTTACTTACCATGTATGATTCACGCCTTCGTTTAAGTAACCAGGTTGTAGATGAGGTAAACAAACATTTTCAGCAGATGGTTTTCAAAACAATCATACAGCGTAATATAAAACTTAGCGAATCGCCTAGTTTTGGCAAACCTGTAATCCTTTATGACGCGAGTTCTACCGGATCATTGAATTATCTCAATCTTGCTAAAGAAATGTTGCAAAACAACAATCACACAGCAATTAAGAACTCAGAAAAGATAGTAAATTAACTTTAAAACAAAAGATGTCGGCAAAAAAGAATGCATTAGGACGAGGACTAGGGGCTTTAATTGAAGAAGCTTCAGACAATAATCATAGTGGAAAGCAGGAAACTGTTGTTTCGATTAACGAAGTCGATATCAATCTTATTGAAATAAATCCCTTTCAACCACGTAAATCATTTGATGAAGAGGCAATTGAAGAATTGACGACTTCCATCAGGGAATTGGGTATTATACAGCCCATTACTGTCCGTAAAATCGACGGTGACAAATATCAGATAATAACAGGTGAACGACGCTTCCGTGCTTCTCAAAAAGCCGGATTGACAAGTATACCTGCTTATATTCGTACTGCTGATGACCAAGCAATGCTAGAATTAGCCCTGGTTGAGAACATTCAGCGCGAAGACCTTAACGCCATTGAAATATCTATCAGTTATCAAAGGCTTATAGATGAATGTAACCTCACCCAGGAAAGCATGAGCGAAAGGATAGGTAAAAAGCGTTCAACGGTTGCCAACTACCTTCGACTCTTAAAATTACCTGCCGAAATACAGTTGGGAATCCGCCAGTTAAAAATTGGTATGGGACATGCTAAAGCTTTAATTAACATTGATTCACCCGACGAACAAATCAAAATTTTTAATGTTATTATCGAAGACGATTTATCTGTGCGGCAGGTTGAAGAATTGGTGCGTGCTCTAAAAGAACCTAAAGAAACAAATAATATCCAGGTCAAAATATCACCGCCTTCCAAAAACGAAAATGATTTGGGCGATTTTGTTGATTACCGCGATCAACTCAGGCAATATTTTAGTCCGAAAGTTGAACTAAACAGAAGCAATAAAGGAGTAGGTAAAATCGTTATCCCATTCTATTCGGATCAAGAATTGGTCCAAATTATGAGCCTTCTTGAAAAACTCAAAAATCAAGGATAAAAAATTATTTTCTTTTTAAAATTGAATACTTTACAAACCTTAATTCTGTTGATTGTTTTGATTTTCATGCCAGTTATGCAGGTAAAATCGCAAAACTCCATGAAGTCGGATACTATCGGAGCAACCTTGGTTACGTCCGACACAATAACTGCCAAAGCCGATACGCTGGAGGCATCTACCGATACACTTAAGTACCTCAAACACTCTCCTTCCAAGGCCGCTTTATATTCTGCGCTTGTACCGGGGCTGGGTCAGATTTATAATAAAAAATACTGGAAATTACCGATCGTTTATGTAGGATTAGGCGTTGCAGGTTATTATTTACAGCGAAATTTGAAATTATATCGTCAATATCTGAAAGGATACCAGGCTTTCAGTAATAATAACCTGGATACCGCAGCAATAAGGAATATACCATTGATAAATCAGTATACCAATAAACTCGGTGCGTTACAATTTTATACAGATACTTACAGAACTTATAGGGATTGGAGTTATTTTGCTGTATCTTTAATTTATGTACTGAATATTATCGATGCTTCCGTGGATGCCTATTTTTTTTATTATGATATAAGTGATAATTTGTCACTCAAGGTGAAACCCACCTTATTGAACACTGTGGGCAATTACAGTGTCGTGGGTTTAAAATTAAGTTTCGACATACATTAACCTTAATAAAATTATTTAGAATGAAGAAGATATATATTGCCTTGATGTTTTTATTGGTACCTTTTCTGGTACATGCAAGCAATCCACCTTCGGATTCGGTTACTTTAAAACACGATTCCATTTCTGATTTAATCAATAATCCTAACCTTGATAAAGAGATGGACAGTATCGTTAGTACCAGACCTTTGGAACTACCTGCTAATAACACTTCTATCGATCTTGTTGCAATTGATACTACAAGAGCTTATACGGAAGAACATCCCGATTCTTTTTATATCAACAGGTTAAATAAAATTCCCTCCGTTGTGGAGCTTACCTATAACAATGTTGTAAAAAAGTTTATAGAAGTTTATACGATCAGAAGACGCGATAAACTTGAGGAAATGCTCGCCCTTAAAGAGTATTACTTCCCTATCTTTGATGAAGTACTTGATAAATATGACCTGCCACTTGAGTTAAAATACATGTCGGTAATCGAATCAGCTTTGAACCCGGGTGCTGTATCACGTTGTGGAGCAACAGGACTATGGCAATTTATGTACGGCACCGGCCGTTTATATAAACTTAACATCAACTCTTTTGTGGACGAACGCCGCGACGCCATAGCTGAAACCAACGCAGCCGCCAAATTTTTAAAAGATTTATACAGTATCTATAACGATTGGGTTTTGGTAATTGCAGCCTACAACTGTGGCCCCGGTAATGTTAATAAAGCTATCAGGCGTTCGGGTGGTAAAAGAAGCTACTGGGATATTTATTACTATCTCCCCCGCGAAACAAGGGGCTATGTGCCGGCATACATTGCAGCTATGTATGTGATGAATTATTATAAAGATCATAACTTATCGCCTAATAAATCAGTGGTTATTCCCCCTCCTACAGATACAATATTGGTAAATAAAAATATCCATTTACAACAGGTAGCTGATGTTCTGCAAGTGCCCATTCAACAATTGAGGGACTTAAACCCCCAATATCGCCGGGATATCATCCCAGGTAAATACGGTACATGTGTACTTAAGCTTCCCGAAGAGTATGCCCTTCGTTTTATTGATTACCAGGATTCGATATTTAAATACAAAAACAGTCAATTTTTTACCGGCGACTTGAATATCACCCCGTTCAGTTATCGTTCCGGTAAATACATGCCTCCTCCACCAACTGGAAATATGGACAGGATCTATCACAAAGTTCAATCAGGGCAAACACTGGGACAAATTGCTACCATATATCACGTACGTTCCTCCGATATCAGCTATTGGAACGATATACATAAAAACAGGATAAGAGCAGGCCAAAACCTTGTGATATATATACATAAGAAGAAGGGGGCAAAAGCAGCAGATACCGCAACTATTCAGCAACCTGCTACTACCACTACGACAACTACGAAACTTGTTTCCAATAAACAAACCGGCACTGAAGAGTTTGTCTACTACCAGGTAAAATCGGGCGATAACTTATATCTTATAGCTAAACAATATCCTGGGGTATCCAGTGATGACCTCATGAAATGGAATAACTTAAGCTACAATAGTAAAATACAACCAGGACAAACCATAAAAATCAAAAAAATAAATTAATTTTCGGCTTCAGCAGTTCCAAACATTGAAATTTTCAAATTGATTTATTCAATTATGAAGCCATTTCGTATTTTTGTATTTATCCTTTCAGTTTTCTCAGTTCTGGGGTTGATTTCAATTATTTTTGGTGATAGAAACCCTGTAATTATGGGTTTGCAACTAAAAATACCTTCATTGGCATCCTTCATATACCAGGAAAAACCAAGGTATAAAGATATTTCTCACATTATAAAATTATCTAATCTAATCAATGACAGTGTTATACTGACACCCGATACGGTTAAATTAGCAGCTAAACAAAAAAAAGTAAAAGTAAATATTAGTCCCGACAACAAATCTTGTATTAAAACAGATAGCCTCAGATCGTTAACGAGGAATATAGATTTCCCGAAAGGCAATGACACCTTGCTATTCCAGTTTTTTAGTGAATTAGAAAATTTAAAGGATTCAAAAGAATTAATCAGGATTTTGCATTATGGCGATTCACAGATCGAAGGGGACCGCATAACATCTTATCTCCGAAATCAACTCCAAACAAGGTTTGGAGGAAGCGGAATAGGATTTCTTCCCATTGTAGCCGTTAATCCTTCCTCTATTTCATATATTTACAATATATCTGACAACTGGAAAAAATACTCGCCATTACAGGGTTCAACTGAAGACAAGGATGGACACCGGTATGGAATACTTTTGAACGCTGCCCGGATTGCTTCTGCTTCTCGGGCCGGAAATAAAAATGAAGTAGAGGGTTGGATCGAATTAAAACGATCTAATATTGCTTACGCGCTGGCTCAGCAATTTCAGCAATGTCGTATATTTTACGGATTCAACAAGTCACCTATGATGGTTGAACTGAAACAAAACGACGCTATACTCGATGCTGAAATTGTACCTGCTAATGTAAGTTTAAAAGAACTGCACTGGAGTTTTGATTCGCCAAAAGAAATTACCATATCATTCAAAACTGCTAATTCACCGGATGTTTATGGAATCGCCCTGGATGCAAAACAAGGGGTAGCGGTTGATAACATTCCTCTACGCGGAAGTTCAGGCCTCGAATTCACTAAAATGGATTTGAATTTTCTGAAGAATTTTTATCATAAAATCAACGTAAAACTGCTGATCCTCCAATTCGGTGTAAATATAGTACCCATTGTTAAGGATAATTATGATTTTTACGAAAAGAGCTTTCAACGACAACTACTTGCGCTTAAACAAACTGTCCCCAACCTTCCCATTATTGTAATTGGTGTTAGCGATGTTTCCAGAAACGGCAGTAATGGTTATGAGTCGTACCCCAACATTGAGAAAATACGCGATGCTCAGAAACGAGCTGCCTTTAGTGCAGGCTGTGCCTTCTGGGATGTATTTGAAGTGATGGGTGGCAGAAACTCAATGCCAAGCTGGGTTTTTGCTAACCCACCTCTGGCTCAAAAAGATTTTACACACTTTAATCCAATTGGTGCTAAAATAATCGGGGAAATGTTTTACCGGTCTTTTATTCGCGAATACGACCGTTATCTTGAACAGCAAAAATAAGTGGCTAAAGTTTTAAAAAGTGGCCTAATTTATGTACCTTTGTACCAATCTATAATATAATATCCGATAAATGTTTGGTTTATCTAAAATACTGAGTAAGACAAGAGAAGCCGGAGGTACTTTGATCGACAGGCTGAATAATTCCCAAAAGGCCTATCAGTTGATGGATTTAATTAGTGAATACCGCAAGTGCATTACCGACAAAACAATTGATAATTCGAAGGGACATGAAATAAATCCCAAGGAAGGTAAAATCATAACCCGCGAGTATACTTTAGTTGAAATTTAATGAGCGTTACCGTTATATTGTTATTATCCTTTTTTTTATGGTTTCCAGGTTATTTATTTATTCGTAGTTATTTTTCATCCGATTTTTCCATTAAATTCACACAAATAGATATTTATCACGAAATCATCTATTCTCTCATACCCAGTTTTATCACGCACTTTATTTTCTACCATTTTGCCAAATGGTCGGGGTATACCGTTCCTATTAAACAACTGGTTCAATTGCTCCCTCAAAATTTTACCGTATTTGTCAATGAAATTTTTGTGGATACTTTTTTTGCCTATAATGTAATAGTATGGACTTTCGCGGTGTTAGCCGGACATTTTGCCCGCTCGTTAGTTAAATTTTGTGGATGGGACTTACTTTTTGACTCTTTACGGTATCCGAATCAGTACTATTATCTTTTCAATGGCGGCATTAAGGATATTAATCAAATTAACCAGGAAAAGAAATTCAGGTTATTCTATTTTAGGCAATTCCGCGATTCTATTAATTTAATCAATGTAGACGTCCTTGTAAACACAGATTATGGACTGTTACTATACAGGGGTCTGCTTTACCACTATATTCTGGGACCTCAGAATAGTCTCGATAAGGTTATTCTCGCAGCCACATATAAAGCCAAGTATAATAGCGATGATTGTAATTCCGAACACAATTTTAAGGAAGTTAGTGGTAATAATTTTGTAATCCCAGGTAGTTGTATTGTAAACGTAAATTTAAGCTACTTTCAATTTCAACCCCACCCTGAAAAAGAACCGGTTAAACCGGTAGAGCATCCAGTCAAACTGCCTCCGGTTGTTGAACCTAAGAAGTAAGTTTAACAATTTTGTTTGAATTTCAGAGGTGGTTTCGACTCCGCTCAACCACCGGTTTCGTTCACCCCACAGCCATTTGCAAGTGAAGTATCATGAATCGTTGGAGTCGTACCTTCAGAGTCGAGGTTGGACCCTGAGCGGAGTCGAAGGGTACTTGAGGAATGTATTGTTATTTTATTATTAATATTACGCCCCTACCAGCCTCACCCCCCGCCCTCTCCTGAAGAAAAAGGGAGCCCGCTTCGAAGCCAACTCAAACCCTTTATAAATGAAGTATTCTCCGTTAAAATCACTGTTTAACGGCCCTGTAAAAGCTTTCAGGAGGTCCTAAATAGCTGGGGCGCACACCGCCAAGGTTAACGATAATCTTTTGCAATACCACGCCAGGATCAACCATCCAGATTTTAAGCGTATGATAACCCGCCTTATTGATGGTATGTTTTGAATTGCTGCTGCGCATATTGTCTGCCACAACTTTTTCCCAATCCATGTTTCCATGCGCAGCATCATATTTTTCTGACAGCAGTACTACCGTCTTAGGGACCTCATTGTCAAATGCAACTGCGTAACGTACCGGCCTCCCGGGAATGAAGTTCAGAGAAGGTGAAAAAATAGTTTTTACATCCATCTCTCCCTCCGTAAACAAATACATTCTATACTCCAGGCAAGGGGCATCTTTACCCGGAACTGCGGCTGGTGCATCAGTAACAGCAATAGCCCTCATACCGGATAATGTATGCCCGTAGTCTTGTATATTTACCCATTGGCTATTCCCTGCATCGATATTTTTTGTGCAATGAGCTGCTTCTATTGAAACATATCCCTCTCCCTCAACAAAACCTACTAAATTATCAGGTGTTGGCTGTGCAGGAATAAAGGCAGTAATAATAACCGTTACTTCCTTCTGAGCGCCTGTAATCTTAATGGTTCCATTGCTGACTCCTAAGGGAAGTTTGCTCCAATCAATATTAACCCAAAGCCGTTTTTCCTTTACCAGATAGCCTTTGTTATCGCTAAGCACAATCCAAGGTTCGGCAGTTGCGGCTGTAAATTCAAAAGGCACCTGACCCTTATTAAATACATCTATATATTGGCGCTGATTGTTGAAATTATCAAATTTTGGTAAGGCAGCGGTAGATCTCGATTCAGGCCACGCTTCTTCCGAACCTTCAATGGCTACACCCAAAGCAGCCATATTTGGAGCCTGAATTTCAGTAAGTTTAATGGCTCTTAGACTATTATGCGGTGGATCCACCCATGAAGTATACCCAATATGAGTCTGATCCATAAAGTGGTTCCATTTACCATTGACGAAACCATGATTGAAGTTAACCATCATACTGCTGTCTGTTTGAAACAAAATATGCGTCATCGCAGCCATATCATTGGCAGACACTCTCCCCTGCTTTGCATATAACTCATTTCTTCCGGCTGCAAAATATAAGTCATTCACAACGGCACAAGCTCTGGTCGGAAATAAAACCAATTCATAAAAGGCATCACGTTTTTCTTTTGGAAGTTTGTTGCTGATTTCTTCCGCTTTATCGGCAATTAATCTGTAATCGTCTACAACTTTCTCTGCTTCTCTGTAATTAACTATACTATAGGTTGTAGGACTGAGTAATTCGGGCTTACGCCTGCCATTATATTTGGTATATTTTGAGATAATATCTGCGATATCCTTTGCATAGGTGACACCAAACTCACGTTTTGCCCATAAATAAGTGAACTCGTCAAGATTATTATTATTCCATTTTTCAGAATTCCAGGCCATACTCATAAAAAACTCCAGGGGAAACTCATAGCCTTTAAAATGACCCACATTTACAATCCAGATTCTGTCCGCTCCATACTGCTTGGCTAGTGACATCTGATCCCATATTTTAGGAATAGGGCTTGTGTTAAGCCATTGATAATTCCTGGGACTACCATGGTAATCCAAATGATAATATATGCCAGCACCACCACTGCGTTTACGTTCATCAGCAGTAGGCAACCTGCGGATATTTCCCCAATTATCCTCTGCCCATAACATAGTTATATCGTCGGGAACACGCATACCGGCATTATAGTAATTCTGCACCTCCTTGTAAAGGCACCATGTTTGGGGCACCTTGGTTACATCCGTATTACATTCTTCAGCAATTATTTTTCGCTGCACATCCACTATCTTTTCCAACAATGATTTGTTTGCTTCCGGACCACCTGGTGCCATAGGAGTATCATTGGCCCCACGCAAGCCCATGGTAATCATATTTTCATAGTTTTTATTACGCCTTATTCCTTCCCTCCAAAAAACTTCCATAGTTGCAGGATCTTTTGCATAATTCCACGGGCCCAGTGTGCTTAAAAAACGTCTGTCCCACTCCTTTTGTGCTCGCATCATAGGCTCCTGATGAGAGGTGCCCATTACGATTCCATATTCGTCTGCCATTTTGGGGTTTTCCAAATCATCTTCATTGAAAGCATTATTCCACATCGCAGGCCACAGGTAATTCCCTCTCAGTCGCAGTATCACTTCGAATATTCTGGCATAAAACTGACTATTATAGTTGGCTACTCCTTTTGGTATGGGCACCGTAGGATCTGGGCTGCGAGGAATAGTGTCAAATTTCATTTTTACCCAATTCGTAAGATCAGGGTATTCATCATTCAAAAAAATACCACGATACTTAACAGATGGGGGCCCCTGTAAATACCTGCCAGGATTTACATATAATAAATCCTTATGTTCAACGGGTACATCAGCCCACCAATACCACGGCGAAACGCCAATTTGCAGGGATAATTCATAAATGCCGTAAATAGTACCTCGTTTGTCACTGCCAGCTATTACTAAAGCGCTTTCTATACCCTTAAGCGGATGATCAACAACCTGAATAATAAATGATTCCCATTTCCCCTCGATCTCCTTTACATTCAGTTTTTTATTCTTTATCAAATCATCAATCATTTGGCTTTTCCCAATGGTTCCAACCATGATCACCTCTCCTTTTTTAGGAAGCTTATTTAAAAAGATATCAGGCACGTTGTTAGTGACCATTTTTATATCATTTTTCAAGTCTTTCAATGCCCTGATCACACCCGGATAATCATTTTCATCTGCAGCTAACGGGGAGGTTTTGCCAGCGGCAAAAATAGAGAAGCTTCCTTCCATTTTTTGAGAAGAAATAACCAATGAGTCATTAACCGCTAAAACCGGGTTCGAAGTGCATAAACCTAACATTGAAGCGATAATGAACCACTTATATTTAAAGGTTGTAGAAGGGAGAAAGTTATTTAACATTTTGCTGAAGTTTATAGGATACCATCACGCTATCAACGGTAATGATTTCAGATTGAGAGCTGATAATGAATCAAATACTGGAATCAAAAAATTATTCCTTTGATTCACAAAATAAAGCAAAGTTTAATTATTGCCAACTTCTTTTTTACAAGTATTAAGCATTTCCGCGTTTAATCTTTTCCCCCAATAAGGTTTCATAATGTCTCCGTCT
>CAYZNC010000120.1:0-16081 GCA_964478555.1 uncultured Bacteroidales bacterium
CATTAAAATATTCTTCTAAAAGTTACAACATTATTTGATTGGCCCATTCTGTTTATTTATATCTTTAAATTACCCTAAAGATGGACAAGGACCCAGAAAGTGACAAATCTCTTTCGCAATTTTATAAACAAGAAGGGGAAAAAACACAAACGAATCAAATTGAAATGCCCACAATCTCCCTTCCAAATGGAGGTGGGGCTATAAAAGGAATCGAAGAAAAATTTCAGGTTATTGCCGTAACAGGTACGTCTGCATTTAGTATTCCCATTCCTTTAAGTCCTTCAAGGCAAAATTTCGCACCTGCACTTAATCTTAGTTATAATTCAGGTAATGGCAATGGACCGTTCGGATTAGGTTGGCAACTGGGCATTCCTTCCATTGCCCGAAAAACAGAAAAGAAATTACCCGAATATAAAGATGAGGAAGAATCGGATATATTTATATTGTCTGGTGCCGAAGACCTTGTGCCCCTATTGGAAAAACAGGGCAGTGGTTTAGCAAGGTATAAGAAGCCAAAAACCATTGATGGGGTCAATTATACGGTAATTCGGTATCGGCCAAGAATCGAAGGGCTATTTGCAAGAATTGAACGCTGGAAAAATAATGCTACAGGTGAGGTTTATTGGAAAACCATTACCAAAGATAATACGCATTCCTATTTCGGACTAACCGATGAAAGCAGGGTATTCGATCCAAAAGATACGGACAGGGTTTTTGAATGGATGCTTTGCAGAACGCATGATGACAAAGGGAACATCATCATATATAATTACAGGAAAGAAGATTTTGCAGGGATAGATAAAAAACTGAACGAAAAAAACAGGATTGGAAATTGTACTCAAGTATATCCCCATCAAATTTGGTATGGCAATAAGCAACCCTATTATTGGGGTGATGCCATCCCGGGTGAAAATAATTTCATGTTCAAGGTCGTCTTCGATTATGGGGAATATGACCAGACATCGCCCATTCCTAAAGATATATATATTGAAAAAAACACCTGGGCATGCCGGAAAGATCCATTTTCGACGTATCGGTCCGGGTTTGAAATAAGGACCTATCGAAGATGTAACCGCATACTGATTTTTCATTCCTTTGATGAAAAAGAATTACCGCATAGCCCTTACCTCACTAAATCGCTGCAGCTTTTTTATGATGAACAAACCACCTTAACAGGCATCAACCAAACGCTCAACGGCTTTTCATTTCTGGTTAAGGCACGTCAAAACGGGCACTTATGGGATGCTTCTGCCAATTCCTATTCAACAAAATATTTGCCTGAGATCGAAATAAAGTATCAGCAACATGAATGGAATACAGATGTAAAAAGTGTAACCCCTGAGAATTCCGTAAATGCCCCAATAGGAATTGATGACAAAAAATATTTGTGGGTCGATTTATTCAGTGAAGGCATATCAGGCATCCTCACTGAACAGGCCAATGGATGGTTTTATAAATCAAACCTGGGGCATGGCGATTTTTCAAATGCCGAAGTTGTTGCCCCAAGGCCGAACTTTGATGGGCTCTCCCCAGGTCGTGTTTCTGTTCAGGAATTAGAAGGAGATGGTGTAAAATATCTGGTGCAATACGATAAAGAGCCCAGGGGCTTTTTTAAACTTACAGATGATGCAACATGGGAAGCGCATAAAAACTTTGAATCATTTCCTAATCAAAACCTGCTTGATCCGAATTTGCGGTCCATTGATCTCACTGGTGACGGGCTTCCTGATTTATTAATTACTGAGGACAACCTATTGCGCTGGTACCCTGGCGCTGGTGAAAAAGGGTTTAAAGTTTCCCAAACTGTACTGAAAGAAATAGACGAGGAAAAAGGCCCGGCCGTCCTTTTTGCCGATATGACGCAAAGTATTTTTCTTGCTGATATGGCAGGAGATGGCTTAACCGACATTGTACGGATTCGTAACGGGGAAATTTGCTATTGGCCCAATCTGGGCTATGGCCACTTTGGTGCCAAAGTAAACATGGACAATGCCCCATTGTTTGACTATACGGACTCTTTTAACCCTTCGTTACTTCGATTAGCCGATATTGATGGCTCAGGGACCATTGATGTTGCTTACCTGGGAAAAAATGATTTTCGGGTATGGATGAATTTAAATGGAAACGAATGGGCCACATCACCCCAAATTATTCAGGCATTTCCTTCCATCGACAATTTGTCCGATATTGCTGTATTAGATTTTCTGGGCTCCGGCACATCCTGTATCGTTTATTCATCACCCATCGCAAAGCAGCCGCTTCAATATATTGATTTAATGGGAAGCAAAAAACCACATCTTTTTATTGGTTATATTAATAATTGCGGCAAAGAAGTAACCATCGAATACAAGTCATCCACCTACTTTTATTTGGAAGATAAAAAAGCTGGTAAACCATGGATTACCAAGTTACCATTTCCTGTCCATTGCATTTCAAAAGTGTGGTCGGAAGATAAGGTGAGGCAAACAATCTTCACCAATTCCTTTAAATACAGGCATGGGTATTATGATCATGAAGAACGTGAGTTTAGGGGGTTTGCAAGGGTTGAGCAGTTAGACACCGAAGATTTTGCCCAGTTCAAAATTAACGTGGCTAAAAATGTGGTAGAAGAGGATTTACATGAACCTCCTGTAAATACAATATCATGGTTCCACACGGGGGCGCTGATAAGAAATAAAAAAATAATTCATCAGTGTGAAAGCGAATACTTTAAAAACGAGTTTTTTACCGAATATGAATTACCGGAACCCATCATTACCGATGATCTTTCGGCCATTGAATTGCGCGAGGCATACCGGGCATGCAAAGGACTTGCATTGCGGACTGAAATTTATGCTGAAGATGCTTCCGAAAAAAGTACACTACCTTACTCAGCTACCCAATCATCTTATGAGATACGTTTAGTACAACCCAAAAGCCAAAATAATTACGCGTCCTTTCTCATTGTTCCAAGTGAAACGATATCCTATGGTTATGAAAGGGAGCCTGCCGACCCGCGCATTTCACAATCATTTGTTTTGGAAACTGATGAATTGGGAAATGTAATAAAATCAAGTTCTGTAATTTATCCACGGGTTGCCCGGCCTTTAGGTATTAATGCCATTCCGGATAAAGTGTGGGCTGAGCAGGATAAAATGCATATTGTTTATGCTGAGTCATTCTTTACAAACGATATTTTAGAAGATGATATTAATAGACTGCGGGCTGGTTATGAATTTAAATCATTTGAAATTAATGGAATTACCCAACCTGTTGATTTCTTTTTCAAAAAAGATGATTTAAAAACAAGTATTGCTGTCACTGCTCAAATTTTATTTGAAGAAGAATTTGATGGAACCAAACAAAAAAGATTATCTGCTCATAGCCGTGTTTATTTTTATAAAGATGACCTAAGCGGGCCGCTTTCTTTGGGGATATTGTCCGGGTTAGGCATTCCTTATAAGACATACAAACTTGCATTCACGAAAAATCTGGTTACCACATACTACGGGGCAAAAGTTACCGATCCAATGCTAATTGATGCCAAGTATGTTCATAGCGAAGGTGACGAACATTGGTGGACACAACCCAGCGAGCGTATTTTCCCCCCTAATCCCAAAGATAATTTTTATAGGCCCATTGGGAGAAGGGATGTATTTGGTAACGAAAGTTTTGTTGAATATGATCAATATATATTTTTAGCTGTAAAAACTACAGATGCCATTGGGAATATATCAATGGCAGGCAATGATTATAGAACCCTCTCCCCTTATATACTTACTGATGCCAATACAAACCGTGCAACAGTGGAAACCGATGAATTAGGATTGGTAATTAAATCGGCTGTAATGGGAAAGGAAGGCGCTGGTGAGGGTGATACACTGGTTGACCCAACTTCAAAAATAGAGTACGATCTTTTCAATTGGAAAAATAACGGCAAGCCCAACAATGTTCACATGTTTATGCGTGAGCAACATGGTGCCGCCAATCCGCGATGGCAGGAAAGCTATATCCATTCTGATGGGAGTGGCAATGTATTGATGACAAAAAAACAGGCGGCGCCCGGCAAAGCAAAGAGATGGGATACCATTACACAACAGGTGGTTGAAGTAGATGCAAACCCCCGTTGGATAGGCGATGGAAGGACTATATTGGATAATAAAGGCAAACCCGTAAAAAAATATGAGCCCTATTTCAGCACTACATTTGAATATGAGGGCGAAGATGCTTTAGTTGAAACCGGCGTTACCCCGATTATATATTATGATCCGATTGGCAGGAACATCAGGACAGAGTTTCCCAACGGGACCTTTACCAAGGTCGAGTTTGATTCATGGTCATCAAAATCGTATGATATTAATGACACAGTAATAGACAGTCAATGGTATGTAGATAGAGGTAGCCCAAATCCGTTGGCTCCTGAGCCAACCGATCCTGAAACCCGCGCTGCATGGTTATCTGCAAAACATTACAATACACCAGGCATTGCTTATTCCGATTCACTGGGGAGAACTGCATATACGGTAACTGATTATGGCAACGGGAAAACAACTTCTGTTTTCTCTGAAACTGATTTGGCAGGAAGATATTCTAAAGTATATGATCAATTGGGAAGAATTGCTTCAGAAGGCTATGTAAATCTTTTGGGCGCTTCAATATACGGGAAAACAGCAGAAAAAGGGGAGCAATGGATATTCAATGATGCTATAGGGCGATTAGTGAAAATTTGGGATAATAATATCCGTGAAATGTATTCCACCTTTGATGTATTGCATCGCATGGTAAGTACATTTGTTAAAGAAGGGACCCAGGAAACTCTATTTAATCATGTTGTATATGGCGATTTATTCCCTGATGATGTTGCCAAAGCAAAAAACATGAAAGGCCGCCCTTACCAACTTTATGATCAGGCAGGTGTTGTAACATTTATAAATGTAGACTTCAAAGGTAACGCTACAGAGATTGAGCGTAAACTTACTAAAGAGTATAAGCAAACCATTAATTGGATCGCATTGAACGGTATTACTGACATTACCGCTATTCAAACCGCCGCTGTACCTTTTTTAGAAAGCGAAATATTTCCTTCTTCAGCTCAATTTGATGCTTTGAGCAGGCCAATACTGGCTACCCTCCCTGACAAATCAATTATTGAGCCCAAATACAATGAGGCCAATTCGTTGGATTCATTAAAAGTTAAAATACTGGGTAATGGTAACTTCGTGACATTTCTCGACAGTCAGGATTATGACGCAAAAGGACAAAGGCAATTTGCCAAATTCGGGAATGGCACTATCACAGAATATTTCTACGATCCCAAAACTTTTCGTTTGATAAATCTTGTAACCAAATTACAAGAAACTGACCCCGACAATCAAAGTATACAAAACCTTCAATACACTTTTGATGCGGTTGGAAATATTGTTCAGCAGCGGGATGATGCCCAGCAAACCCATTTTTTTAAGAATGCTGTAGTTTATCCTGAAAGCAAATTTGAATATGATGCCCTTTATCAGCTAAAGCGGGCTACCGGAAGGGAACATGCAGGACTTGGGGGCGATACGCAGCGCAATAATGCGGATTTACCTTTCATAACCCAGTTACCCCACGAAAATGATTCAACAGCGGTAAGAAATTATAGCGAACAATACGAGTATGACGACCTGGGGAATATAAAAAACCTCAAACACATTGCCACTGGTGCTAATTGGGCAACAAATTATAAATATGAATATGAAGATGACCCTACCAACAAAACCAATCGCTTAAAGGCAACAAACCTGCCAGGAGACCCTGACGGCGTTTTTTCCGCTACCTATTTTCACGATCTCCATGGAAATATGACTTCCATGCCACATCTTTCGGCACCCGATAGCATGAAATGGAATTTCAATGATCAATTGAAAGAATTAAACCTTGGCGGGGGAGGTAATGCATATTATGTTTATGGCTCGGGCGGAAAACGAATAAGAAAAATTATAGAGCGGCCAGGCGGAAAAAAATTGGAGCGTATTTACCTTGGGGCAGTGGAGATTTATAGGGAAAGCCTAAACAATGCTGAACCGGATTTGGAGCGCTACACCTTACATATATCTGACAATACAGGGCGCATTGCACAAGTTGATACTAAAACTACCGATAAAAATAACAGCGATCCTGCCAACAATCTTAACGAAAATAATATCCGTTACCAATACGCCAATCACCTTGGATCGGCAATGCTGGAAACAGATGGGGCCGGTAATATAATTTCATATGAAGAATACCATCCATATGGAACTTCGTCCTATCGTATTTCAAAACCTGGTAGTGATCTAAGCTTAAAACGCTACCGTTTTTGCGGAAAAGAACGGGATGATGAAACCGGTTTTTACTATTTTGGGGCAAGATATTACACACCTTGGCTCGGAAGATGGACGAGTAGTGACCCCGCAGGGTTTGTGAGTGGATTAGACCTTTATCGGTACTGTTCAAATAATCCCATAATGTTTCATGATCCGAATGGGATGCAGGAACACATTGGGGTTGGAGATGCCCGAACAAGCGGGCTCAACCAAAACTCATCATTAACAGATATTCAGGCATATGGCCGAAGCATAGGCTGGGAAGTTACAGATCCCAACAATACCAGACACTGGGCTTGGTTAAATAGAGCTCACACCATTGGACGCTGGGAAGGACTAATATTAACAGCAATTCCGCCATCAGATGAACCTCCTGATTCTTCAGCCGGAGGCTCAACAACAGGAAGTGACGATGGCTCTGCAACAGGAAGCGATGCTGGTTCTACAAATGGAAGTGATGCTGGCTCTGAAACAGGAAGCGATGCCGGTTCAACAAATGGAAGCGATGCTGGTTCAACAACGGGGAGCGATGCTGGTTCAACAACTGGAAGCGACGCTGGTTCAACGACGGGAAGTGATTCCGGTTCCTCAACAGGAAGCGATACTGGCACTGCAGGGGCTACCGGCTCAACTCAGGGAAGTGGTAATGGAGGTGGTGGTGGTGAAGACGATGACAGTTGGTTTACCAGTAGTTTTTTTAGGGGCTTAATTGTTGGCATAGCTATTACTGTTGCAGTAATTGCTGTTGTTGCTACAGCTGGCGCTGCACTGGCAGTTATTGCCCCTGCAGCCTCTGCTGCCATAGCAGCCTCTGGCGTGGGAACTGTATTGGCGGTTGCAGGTGGGGTGGCAACAGCTAATAGCCTATATCAATCGTACAACCAAAGAAGTTTTTTTGGGGACCCTATTTCGCGTGAGCAAGCAAAGTTTAATATGGGTTTGGGAGTAGGTTCAATTTTCGCCGGAGCCGCGGCAAGGCCTATATCTGCTGCCTTTGCACCAGGAGGACAGGCTCTTGGAAGGGGTATATCCGGATTTATGTCTCCACCACCAAGCGGAGGGATGCTTGCATTACCTGGCGGTGGCACTTTTGGTGGAGCTATTTCAGTTCCAGCAGTTGGCGTGAGTGTAACCCCTGCAGCAGTTAACGCAGCTGTTGCGCCAGGGGCAACTGTAATGATGATGTCAGGAAATGGAGAAGATGGAGAAAATGGCGGTGAAGGTGGAGGCGTGAGAGATACTTATGATACGTTAGAGGCTGCCACAGGTCAAGTGAATGAACTTGAAAATGTTGATGTATTAGAAACAAAATCACCATTTTGGCGGGCTAACGGTTTCACACAAAAATGGATAGGTCAAAATCCCTATACTGAAGAGTGGTATTCTGCATTCTATAATCCAAAAACAGGGAAATTTTCTGGTGGAAACCCTTCAAGCAGGGAGTGATTGTGATATATTTTTTAAAAGAATAATAACTTAAAATTTAACTTATATGAAACCCTTACAACATTCAGTTGCCCTCAACGAAACTTCGATGCGGGTTAATCTTCTGCATAAGGCACTTCAGGTGCTTGGATACCCGGTTGATAAGGCCGAAGTGGCTTCTCATAAAGCGGGTGCTTCTACATTAAAGCAGGTTCGGGCATTTCAAGCCAAAATGAACCTTCATATCAATGAATCGTTGCTTTTGGACAACGATACATATGATGCGATGGTTGAAAAGATACGGGAAAAAAAGTTAACCACAGCGAAAAACTCATTTCTTGTCAGTGGCACTGTGTATGGGGGCTCTGGGGCGGTTATAAAACAACAGCATTTAATAGCCTTTGATGTCGACTTAAAAGGTGCCGCAATTTACCGACAGGTGGGTACACTGCAGGACATATTAAAAAACGGGGGTTTTGAATATTTAGGAGAAACCGTATCAGATGCTAAGGGATTATATATTGTTAAATTTTACGGTTTTCAATATGCAAGGGCAGAGCGAAAAAAAGCAGACGTAGTCGTTTTTGCTATCGAAGATGATAACATCATCACCGGACGCTCACGTATGGTCAATTCCGAAGATTATTCGAACAAAGGGGAAGTCAGAAACCTGAACGTTATTATTACCAAAAGCGGTGGTAAAACAGAATATGAAATATTAATGGGTGACCTGAACCCATTTCTGAAAGAAAGCAAAGTCAAACTAATTGACCTGGCAAAATCAAATGATCAGGTTCTTTTTTGTGCCGGCGAATTGGACGAAGATGCCACCAAAATCCAAATTGCAGTGGATGCCGAAGTATTATTATCAGGTGATAAAAGACGAAAACTCTCACATGAACTTCTTTATGGCATTGGACGGGAAAAAATTCAACTGGACTGGACTGTCCTTTATAAAAAAACCAATGATGAATTAAATACCGCCATCACCAATGCTGTTAAAGCGAATATCATAAAGGCCTTTAACCAGGATGAAGTTGGTTCGTTTTTAAATCTTCTGCATGAAAGCGCTTCATCATTTGTTTTAAGCAATAAGCCGACAAATCAAACCATTTCATTGAATGAGGTATTATCGGTTTCACTTCCCGCAGCGGAGCAGCAGACAGCCTTTGTAAATGCTGTAAGAAATTTTAAAAGTGCGGCTCCCGCTGCCGAACAAATTGATTATAAAAAATTCTGGAATGAATATTTACCGAATGACCCTGCTTTTAAGAACAATCCGCAACTCATTTCCAATTTGTTGTTTTCGCAACAGCTTACCGTCCTTACCGGAGGGCATGTACCCCTTATGAATGAGTTACAGGTTAACCGTCAACTTAATACGCCAACCCAATTGCTGGAGCTGGATGCAAATGCATGGAAGGATATTTTTACCAAAACCGGCATTCCCGATTTTATCAAAGCCGATACCGAAGATGAACGGGTTCAAATATACACCGGTCAAATTCAAACTGTTTTGAATGCCGCTTATCCAACACAAAAAATTGGCATCATGCTGAAAAACCAGCAGTTGCCTGTTCAGGATACCGGCACCGTAAAGGGTATTACTACCTTTCTTACCAAAAATCAACAATTTGATATTAGTAGCTCGCGTATTTATGACTTTGAAAAAGAAATTCAAGCGGCTTCGCCTGATAACTATGGTAATGTATCTACTGAACTTAAACGTGTGCAACGTATTTTCCAGGTTAGTCCCACACCTGATGTGATGAGCGTGTTAATGGAAAATAATTTAGATTCGGCCTATGCTATCACAAGCATTCCTAAAAAGAGTTTTATAAAAATGTATAGTGGCGCTTTGGGCGGCGATCAGATGGCTGAAGCCGTATATCAGCGTTCTGCTTATATTAGTACACAGGCAGCGGAGCAATCGGCAAAAATGTACGGTTTATCACATGGAGCAACACCTGATTATGTTTTCTCAGGTGCTGATCATTCGGATTTAATGAATACCTTACAAAAAAATGTGCCAAATTACTCGGAACTTTTTGGCAGTCCGGATATTTGCCAATGCGATGATTGTCGCTCTGTTTATAGCGCTGCTGCATACTTTGTCGACCTGTTACGCTTTTTATGGCGTGGGGCAAAAAATGATAACGGAAAATCCCCACTGGATATGTTTTCATTGCGTAGGCCCGATTTATTGTACCTGCCATTAACCTGCGAAAATACCAACACCATTATTCCATATATTGACTTAGTGAATGAAGTAATGGAATATTATACTTATCACGGCACATTGGATAAGAACGCGGCGTACGATACCGGTGAAACAACTTCTGACGAACTAAGGGCAAATCCGCAAAACTTCGAACCGGAAGCTTACCGCATATTAAAAAATACTGCCTATCCTTTTTCACTGCCTTATCATCAACCGCTCGATGTGATCCGCACTTACAGCGATTTTCTTAAAACTGAACGCTTCGATGTGATGGTAACCATGCAAAAAGATTTCACACAAAGCACAACCCGGGCTATAGAATCAGAAATATTGAGAATTTCGGAAGAAGAATATGTGGTACTTACAGGTAAGAAATTTGATGATACCAATGATACCAGGCAGCTCTATGAATATTTCGGGTTTACCATTGCCGCAGACATCGAAAAAATGGCGGGCACAGGAATTGCAGATGGTATCCATGAGTTCCTGCGCCGTTCCGGAATGCAGTATACAGATTTAGTGGAATTGATCAAAACCACTTTTATTAATCCCAATCAAACTATTGTTGATTTTCTTGAACAGCTATTTCTCAACAGCACCATGAATGCTTCAACAATCTACGCTAAATTACAACAAATCAATGCAGGTACACTTATACCGGCCTCTGATGCTGATATCATGGCTGCATTAAATCCGGCCGGCATAACATCTCCTGATTTTGTAACCTGGGTTCAAGCTCACATGGCCGGTTTCAATGAGGTAATTACACTTTATCAATCGCAATCAATGTGCGACTTAAATACAACCTATCTGCGTACTGTTGGAAATATCTATGCCGGAGTTACTTCATCAGGTATTTCAAATGATACCTGGTCAAAAATCCATCGTTTTATCCGTTTGTGGAGAAAATTGGGATGGGCCATTCATGAAGTAGATTTAATGCTTGCTGCAATAGGTGAATCGGACATTACCACAGACACCATCAGTAAACTGTCCTCAACAGTATTACTCAATAAAGAATTAAAATCGCCGCTAAACCAGTTGGCAACATTGTGGGGCAATATTGATACATACGGTGACAAATCGCTGTATAAAAAACTATTTCTCAATAGGGCGGTTCAGCGGATCGACCCGGCATTTCAACCTGGTCCGTTTGGCGATTTTCTTACCGATACATCATTGAAGTTGGTGGACCATGTGCCAGCTATCCTTGCTGCTTTTAGAATGTCGGAAGATGATTTACATTCCATCCTGGGCATTGCAACTGTTATTGATACCGGTATTCCGCGTCCGCTAGATTTGACAACCGATATCCTTAACATTTCCAATCTCAGTATCATTTATCGATATACCGTTTTGGCCAAGGCTTTGAAATTAAAAGTTCCCGATTTTTGTCTGCTGATAACCCTTTTCAACTCAGCGCCATTCAGTAACTGGGATATGCAATTAAAACAATTTGTATCTATTTCCCCTGCATCAACTTATGATTTTTACGAATTAGCTGCTTCCATCAAAACGGCCGGATTTAAAGCTGCTGTATTACAATACATTTTTACTGGTCTATTGCCGGCTGATTCAACCCTGGGGTTAAATACAAATAAAGCAAAGCAAGCTGCACGGGCAATTCGCGATGTGTTTAATGCTATTGAACAAAACTATCCCGATATTCCTTCCACCCCGCTTACTACCGATATCCTGTCTGGCGATCTCTCGCTTTCATTTAATCCCAATGCTGTCGCCCAACTCATTGGTATCATCCAATCCTCACAATCGTTCATTGTTATCACCGATCCGGGGCTTCCAATTACCATTCCTGTGTCGCTTGCGGCAAATTATAGTTATGATGCCTCAACAGGCAAGCTCACCAGCTTTGGTATCATGCCTGATGCAGACCGTGTTGCCTTAAAAGCACTTGCAGGGGCCACTGACAATTTCAGTGGCGCTGTTGATTCCTTGTACACATTGTCTAAGACACTGGCTGTAGGCAGTCCAACATATACCGTAATGACAGATGCAAACCTGGGTGTTGTGATACCCGAATCGCTTTCGCCAAAGTACACCTATACAAAAGCAAGCGGAAGGCTCACTTGCACTGGTATCATGTCTGATAAGGAAAAGAATGCTTTTGGTTTGCTTCCGGGAATCAACGGGAATTTCACGGGTGCTGTGAATGCCCTTTACACAATGCCCGAAGATTTTATAAAAGCAAATTTCAGCGGTATTTTCACCAACATGAATGCAGCTATTGCAACCTTACTGAATCATCCTTCACAGCCTTCTGAGGCTACTCTTGATGAAAAACTCACTTTGGTTTATAACGGCTACCTGCCCCTGCTCAAACAGAAATTGCACGAAGATGCCATAACACAGCACATAGCTGCACTCATTGGTTTAAGTGAAGAAGCAACAGCAGTTATCATCAAAAATGATTTAAATTCATTCATCAGTTCGCTTGCCCAACAAGGGTTTTCGGCCGAATATTTCTCGGATGCCACCTTTACTACTTCTGTCCTTACCCGGGTAGATGAATCAATTTATTTTGATTGGGGAACCGGTTCGCCTGATCCATTGGTCCCGGCCGATAATTTCAGCGTGCGGTGGCAAACCTATTTGTCTGCGCCCTCAAGTGGCGATTATACCCTGGTTGTCGATGTTACTGAAGCTGATGAATCATTCAAACTTTACCTCGACGGTGCATTGATTTTGGAAAAACCCGCTGCTAATGTACAAACATCATGGGAAGTTATTGCAACCCTCAATGCGTCCCAAATGGTTCAACTTACCCTCGAATATGCAGAGGTTTCTCAAAAAGCAGGTGTAAAACTTTCGTGGAAAACAGCAACATCGGCTGAAGAAATTGTACCACCTTCTGCCGCTTTTCCGGCAAATGTGATCGATGACTTTATTTCAGATGCAACCATATACCTTCGCGCTTCCAAATTTATTGTAGGATTTAAACTAAATGAACTGGAATTAAATCATTTTGAAACTTTCAGCGCTGATTTTGCTAATATTGATTTTAAAGCGATCACCCCTGCACACTGGATACGGATAAATGGTTATGTGCAATTGCGCAATGCTGTGCCACAATCACAGGCCGCATTGGTAGATTTATTTGCCGCTGCCAATTTGACGAACCCCGTGCCACTGGTATCCGACTTAATAAACATATTGTGCCTGGTATCTGCCTGGGATATAAATACAGTGACCTATCTGGTCAATACCTACTTTGCCCTTTCAGCTAATGACTTTAAAAATGAAATAGCATTGTTGAAACTCAATGATGCCATCCGATTTGTTTCAAACACGGGCATATCTGCCCAAACTTTGGCACAATGGGCAATTCCTGAAACCGATTTTGACCTTTTAAATGCCACTGCTGATTTGGTAAAAATCACAGTGAAGGCTAAATATGAAGAGGAAGACTGGTTAAACCTGGCTGGTGGCCTTAGCAACAAAATACGTGAAAATCAAAAACAGGCGCTCATCAGCTATCTCTTAACGAAACCTGAATTAATTGCCTGGGGGGTAACCGATGCGGACGGCTTATTCGAATATTTCCTGATAGATGTGCAAATGGGTTCTTGTATGGATACATCACGCATTGTACAGGCAAACTCATCGGTTCAAATGTTTGTGAGCCGTTGCTTACTAAATTTGGAAAGCGATAGGACAACCGGCGTTGAAATAGGTGTTTCTCCCGGATCCATTGATGCAGACCGTTGGGAATGGATGAAATATTATAGGGTATGGGAAGTAAACCGTCAGATTTTCCTTTATCCTGAAAACTGGTTGGAACCGGAATGGCGTGATGACAGAAGCCCCTTCTTCAATGATATGGTGTCGGAACTCATACAAAATGACATTACCAGTACGAGCGTTGAAACTGCTTTCAGAAATTATCTTGCTAAATTGAACGATGTCGCAAATCTTGAAGTATGGGGGACCTATCAGGAAAATGACGACAATAACCAGTTAAAATTATTGCATGTATTTGCACGGACACATAATGCCCCATACCAGTTTTACTATCGTACCTGGGACAAGTATATGAAGTGGAGTGCCTGGGATAAAGTACAAATAGATGTTCGAAGTGTGGATGATGGCGATAATAGTGGCATGCACTTAATACCTATTGTATGGAAGAAACGTTTGTTCCTGTTTTGGACTGAATTTATTCAAAAACATGAATCCAGCGATTCGAAGAATAAAGATGGCAGTTCCCCATCCTTTGTGGACATTTCAAATCAACCACCATCGGCTGTGCAACCAATTAATTATTGGGAAGTCAGGCTTGCATGGACAGAATACGCCAACAATAAATGGACTCCCAAGCAACTTTCGAAAGAGTTTTTGAAAGTAAACGATACCCCTCCGAAAAATTTGACCTATCATACTGCTATAGAGAGTGGTACTTCGGCGCTTACCATTTCATTGAGGAACCTGTATGATGAATTTATAGGGGGCTATTACCTTTCAGACATTCAATCAAAGATTGTTATTTTAAACTACAGTGTTTATGATGATTCCTCAGCATATACCTATCAGAATTTTTTCATGAAACATGAGAAAACCGGTCAACTTGTGTTCAAAGGAAACACTTTTTTGAAAGCTTCAATTGATCACAAACTCATCTATTCATCTCAATTTTTTGATTTTGAAACCGCGTTGGATTATCCATTCTTTTATAATGACGTCAGACGAACTTATTTTGTTCGTCCGATCAATGTTTCTATCATAGAATATGTGCGCAATCCTGGCTGGTATGGTCCGATTATTATCAATGTTATTGATGAAAGTCCTTCTATTCCACATTACACGGGTGTTGGCCCTGATGATTATTTTCCGCCTCAGGATTTTACTTACCCACTGCCAGGTGGAATCATAGATAGCGGCGGCTTCACCATGACGAATGCCTTGCATGAATCGTCCATCAATCCGCAGAACGCTGCCCAACCTTTAATGTTTGCTAAATCTGCTATGGTCAATCCTAAAGTATCAAATACCCTTAGCGAAACCATGGTTTTGGGAATTTCTAAAATCGAAAAGTCATTTGGAGGCATCCAATACATAAATGGTTATTATGGTGGATTCAGGCAAACAGCAAAAGGAATGGAATTTCACACGTTTCATCACCCATTCTCAAGTCAGTTTGTTACCAATATGAACCAGTCTGCTGTTCCGATAAAAGGGTTGCAGGATAGCGATACTGATATTGGCAGTGATGATGGGGCTACCTTTGTAAACAATTATCAGCCCAACACAACCTATGTGCCGCAGCCGGCAGATTTTGCCACCAGGACATATTATAAAGAAAATGTTTGTTTTGATGTTTATGGTGCAAACAGTTTGTACAACTGGGAATTATTTTTTCACGCACCACTCTACATTGCTACGCGGCTTAGTAAAAACGGGCAGTATGAAGAAGCCATGCAATGGTTTCATTACATTTTCGATCCCACTACAGATCAACTGCCACTTGCCGGACAAAGTGTAACTTCCCGTTATTGGAATGTGCTACCTTTTAAAACCACCCCTTCCCAGGACTTGGAAGAATGGTTCAAAAGCCTTCTGCCCAATAGTAATCCGTCATCGGAGGACCTGTCTATTGGTGAGTGGCGGGATAACCCTTTTAAACCGCATTTAATTGCGCGTAACCGCCCCGTTGCATACATGAAAAACGTGGTTATTAAATATGTCCAAAACCTGATTGATTGGGGCGATTCGCTTTTCCGCATGGATACGATGGAAACCGTTAACGAGGCCTTGCAGATATATGTGATAGCCAATCACATCCTCGGCCAGCGCCCGCAATTTGTCCCAAAACGCGGCGATGTTGCCCCGCAAACATATGATTCGCTGAAAGACAAATGGGACGATTTTTCCAATGCCTTGGTCCAGATGGAAAATATTTTCCCTTACAGCAGCGCAATTCCGGTAAGTTCAGGAAGCTCAACTACCAGTTTACTGGGCATTGGTTCGGCACTTTATTTTTGTATCCCAAGCAATGATCAGTTGCTTGGATTTTGGGATACGGTTGCCGACCGCCTTTTCAAAATTCGGCATTGCATGGATATTGATGGAATTGAAAGACATCTCGCCCTCTTTTCACCAC
>CAYZNC010000121.1:0-6717 GCA_964478555.1 uncultured Bacteroidales bacterium
ACCGTATCGAATCCGCTTTTAAGCGCAGCACGATGAGCACAAATATCGACGCCATAAGCGAGACCACTAACTATTAAAACTTTGTGTTTGCGCGCCGTTAAGTCATCTATTAGTTTATTGCAACACTCCTTGCCATAATCAGTAGCGTTTCTGGTGCCAACAATACTTAGCACCTTCATTTGATTGAAATCGACATCGCCTTTGTAAAAAATAACGACCGGTGCATCTTCGCAATTTTTCAAACGGGCTGGATATTGCTCATCCAAATAAAAATGGTGGCGGATTTCATGCCGGCTGATATACTCGATTTCTTTTTCCGCAACATCCAGCACTTGCTGATTAACAATGTTTTCTGCCAAATATTCGCCAATACCCGGAATTTTTAGCAGGTTCTTTTTCTTTTCTTTAAAAACACCTTCCAGACTGCCGGTATAGGCAATGAGTTTTTTGGCATTAACGCTTCCAACACCGGGAATAAGGCTTATTCCTATTTTATATTTTAATTGGTCGTCGGGCATATCGTAAAAATCAAAAATTTCCCAATTGTAATACTTTCTTAGAGAATGTTGCCTGAATCTTTCCCATATCCGTATATCCCAGTTTTATTGCCTTATGGAGGGCCAAAGCTGCTTCTTCAGGTTGATCCTGCATTTCCATCAACTGCGCTTTATAAAAATAACTGTCCGGATTTTGGGGTTCTACAATTTGGTATATCTTAATAAATTTTTCAAGGTTTTCCTCATTTTTTTCCTTAACAGCACTAGAGGTGAAAGTATAGCAAATAATGCCCAGGAATCCTTTAACCCGTTTTAACATTTGTTTGGTAGCAAGATCCTGTTCGCTTTCAATCCTGGTGGAAAGACCTTCCAAAGCGTCGGTCCACCATTCAGCATCATGAGTAGAAAAAGCATCAATAAAATCACTGCGCAGTTGATCCTCTCCATATTTTAGTTGTGTTTCCTTTTGTTTTTCAGCAGTGTATCCATTCATTTCCTGAATTGATAAAAGTTTTTTATGAAGTTTCTTGATATTCGTAATCCCATCGAAATCTGCAATTCCTTCCTGACATTCATTCGCTGCTGCACTATAATGCTTTTTACCCAATTCATCTTTAACTCTGAACATGGTGCTATCGAACTCCTCCTCAATAAGCGGTTCATTTTTAGTGATAAGACCATCCCTCATAGCGTTAAATTGAAACCAAAGAAGCGCTTTGTTAAACAGATGAACGGGAGGCCATTCGTGCCCACCATCAAATCCTTCCGTCGTATAACGCCAATCGGTCTTGTCAAATTGTTGACCAATGGCCATCACTTCGTCATAATTAAAATCTTCCCGTCCCGCAATGCCAAAAACATCAAATTTACCAGCAGCAGTTTGGGGGTTAAACCCTGGTATTCCTGCTCCACAGGTAATAATTCCCTTTATTTTGCCTGTTTTTGTAGCCAAATACAAAGCCACGCGTCCTCCGCCTGAAAAACCTGCTGCATATTGACGGTTTACATCCAGAGAATATTCTGTTTTTGCATCATCAGTCATGATATCCAAAGTATGGTCTAATGTCTGTAGGCCGTTTTTGGAATTATTAGATCCTACAACCACATAACCGAAGCGCTCAGCTGCTTCTTTGAAATGCTCAACGGCAAATTGCCCGCCACCATGCGAATCGAACAAATAAATAACCGGCCATTTTTTTTGGTTGGTATAAGTGGTTGGTAAATACACCGCATAACTTTGGGTGGTATCGGCCTTACACACTTTTCTTGCGATCTGATTATAAGTTAAAGGGCTAACCGGCATTTTTTTGCTTCCGCATGACAGGAAGACAATCGAAATAAGTACTGCATAACCGACCTTTGCCATATGCGTGTTAATAAACTGTTTCATGAATCTATATTTTTTAACCACGCAGTTGGGCATGGTGTTAAGGTTTTAATATTAAATCTGCGCCCCGATGTGGCCTTTAAAAAGTATTCTGATCAAATCGATATGATACCACATTTTTGCATAAAAATACAATAAAACGGAAAGACAAACGACATAGATAACCAATAAACCTAAATACTTGCCACCAAATGATTTTCCGGACCTGACAATTTTAGCGGACAGATCGTTGAGCCAATCTTCGAGCCACATAAAAAGCGGATAAAAAATAATGGTAATAACGCCCATTGCAATAAGCGTAAATGTAATTGGCCTGTAATGGGCCTTGAAGCTTACCAGATAGTCTGTAAGTTTTGAAGTAAGCAGATTAACGGTAAGGATCGTAATTGTAGTCACTACAAATTTAAAAATAGTCTTGTACATGGTAATGTTGGTTTAAATGAATAATGCCTCAATCTATTTTATCTTTAATTTCAAAGCCCACTTTGGTTAAATCTTCCCAAAAGTTAGGGTATGATTTGGTAATAACCATGGCATCGTTTATTACAATGTTGCGCATTTTGATAGCTGCCGGTGCAAATGCCAGCGCCATTCGGTGATCTTTATAGGTATCGATGATAATGTGTTTATCCGGTTCGGATTGTTGCCCATCCCAGGCTAATACTCCAGGAGCAGTTTCATTGATGATAAAGCCCATTTTCAACATTTCTTTTTGAAGAGCGGCTATACGATCAGTTTCCTTAACGCGCAGCGTGTCTGCACCGGAGATCCTGAAAGGAATTTTACTCAGACATAAAGTCACCACCAGGGTCTGAACCAAATCCGGGTTGTTCAAAAAATCATATTCAAAAAAACGCAGATTGCTTTTTTCCTTGGTTAATCTCACGGAATTTTGGAAAAACGTGCTTCGGATGCCTAATTTTTCAAATATGGGAACCACAGCAGCATCTCCCTGAAGGCTGCCGGATGTAAGACCATGTAAAACGATATCAGCATCGTGGGTTAAGGCCGCCATCTCATACCAGTACGATGCACCACTCCAGTCTGATTCAACTGTTATATTGTCACCTTCATATGGCTGAGGGTCTATGACTATAGTGTTTTCCAGCCATTGACTTTGCACACCAAAAACCTTCATAAGTTGTAATGTAAGGTTAACATAGGACGATGAAATAAGCTTATCCTTAATGTTAACCGTAAGGCCTTTGGGTAATACAGGTGCTATTAGCAGCAGTGCGGTTATAAATTGACTGCTGATACTGCCGTTGATGGCGATATTACTTCCCTGTAACTGATTTCCTGAAGTTTGAACAGGTGGAAAACCTTCCTTTTCAACATAATTTATAGCAGCTCCGAGTTGATTTAATCCATCCACAAGCTCTCTAATAGGACGGTTTTTCATGCGTTCGCTGCCAGTGATAATTTTCTTTTGGCCCGTTACAGCATAATATGCGGTTAAAAATCTCATGGATGTTCCTGCATGACCAATGTTAACGACTTCCTCATTCTTTTGGAAGGCTTCCGTCATTACCCTGGTATCGTCGCTATCCGAAAGGTTAAGTATATTAAAACTATTGCCGGCAAGTGCCTTAATAATCAACAAGCGGTTGCTAATACTTTTTGAAGAGGGTAACGTAATCTCACCTTGTATTTTTTGCTCAAAACAATTCAGGATGTAGTTCATTCGTAATAATTAAATCTTTTTGACGATTCATCTTGTGTCTGGTTATGGGTTAAAATTAATAAATTCCGGTTTATGTTCTTTCAAAACTTGATTAAGTTTCTCCTGTTCATTCATCCTTTTTTCGTATTTTTAGCTTTTTAAAGTTCTTCACTTATGATTATTGACATCAAAAAAACAACCATTGGAATTAAACTTAGAAAACGGGTTTTTATCTTGCTTATTCTCATAACAGCCACTGTTTTTCTAATTTTTGATCTTTACCAGGAGTCCTATTTGGGTATTAACGGTGTAGAATGTATAGTACTTCTAAGTAGTATTTGGATCCTGTATCTTATCTGGGGAATTGTTCGTGATTACACTTATTTTTACTATATGGATCAAGGCCTCAAGTTAGTTTTTCGTTATTATTCCATTGCATCTTTTATTAGAAATCCTAATTCTATTGAAATCAAAAAAAATGAGTTTCTGAAGTTTGAGGTTGAGAAAAGATTGTTTGGATTAAGGAAATATCTCATAATTTACCAAAAAACACCCAAGGGAGTCGCTAAATACCCTCCTATCAGCATTAGTCTGTTAAAAAAAGCAGAGCAGAAAGTTTTATCAGATTCCTTGTTTAAAGTTAAGGCAGAAATAACAAAATAAATTATCGATTGTTAAAACTATAAATACAACCCAAAATGGCAACTCTTATTAATGAATTAGCCCCACAGGCATTATGGAAAAATTTCGAAAGTTTATGCAATATTCCCCGACCTTCGAAAAAAGAAACCAAAGTTATTGAACATGTAATTGATTTTGCGAAGAAACACAACCTGAAGTATTCAAAAGACGAGGTTGGCAACGTTGTAATTAGTAAGCCGGCTACCAAAGGCAACGAGAATAAACCTACTGTTGTTCTTCAGGCTCATTTGGACATGGTACCGCAGAAAAATACAGCAACCGTACATGATTTTGAAAAAGATCCCATACAACCTGTGATCGATGGGGAATGGGTTAGAGCTAAAGGAACAACACTGGGTTCAGATAATGGAATTGGAGTCTCTGCGGCTCTTGCTATCCTGGAAGCGAACGATATTGCTCATGGTCCTATGGAAGCTCTGTTTACAATTGATGAAGAAACCGGAATGACAGGTGCATTCAATCTGAAACCGGGCATGCTTAAAGGCACCATTCTAATGAACCTCGATTCGGAAGATGAGGGTGAAATTTTCATTGGTTGTGCCGGTGGTGTGAATACAACGGTTACTTTTGAATTTAAACCTGAAGCTGTTCCGTCAGGAATGAAAGCTTTCAAAATTAACCTCACGGGTTTAAAAGGAGGACATTCAGGGGTAGATATTCATCTGGGACGTGGTAATGCAAATAAAGTGATGAACCGCTTTCTTTGGAAGGCATCGAGGGACTTAGGTTTAAGAATTTCTTCTATTGAAGGCGGAAGTCTTAGGAATGCCATACCTCGCGAATCCTTTGTAACAGCTATTGTGCCAGCTAACAACGAAAAAGCTCTGCTATCGTGGGCTGATGAATTTAGTAAAACCATAAAAAACGAATTATCGTCAGTTGAGCCTGATATAAAATTTGAAGCTGTAACTACCAGTTTACCTTCCACTGTACTTGACAAACAAACCCAGGAAAAATTCCTGAATGCCATTTACGCGGCACCCAATGGCGTAATCCGCATGATCAGCGAAATGCCCGAAGTAGTAGAAACATCTACAAATTTGGCTATTATAAAATCGGATGAAAAGACGATTGAAGTGAATTGTCTTCTGAGAAGTTCCGTAGACTCCGCAAAAACAGATTTGGCAAACGCCATGACAAGTGTGTTTGAACTTGCAGGCGCTAAGGTTGTTCATGATGGGCAATACCCTGGTTGGAAACCGGATGTCGCTTCACCAATTCTCAAGACAATGAAAAAAGTTTACGAGGAGCAGTTTGGCAAAACACCAGAGGTGAAGGTAATTCACGCAGGTTTGGAATGCGGAATCATTGGTGACGTGTACAAAAATATGGACATGATTTCCTTTGGGCCCACCATTCGTCATCCTCATTCACCCGACGAGAAAGTAAATATTCCATCGGTAGAGAAATTCTGGAAATACCTGGTGGAAACGCTTAAGGCAGTGTAAAGGTTTAAAGTTGGGAGATTAAAGTCATATTATGAACCATCAGGATCTATATATAAAACTCAAGGAAGCCTATTCGGAACAAAACTTAAATTATATTACCTCGCGGCTTATTGAGCTGCACAAAGCAAAACAACTTAATAAATTAGTGGGTATTGTAAACCGTTTGGAAGGTTTTGAAAGCTTGAATTCCAATAATTTTAATAAATGCTTTTCAAAACTCATCTTTATGTATCACCCCGACAAGGGTCATCAATACCGTAACGAAATCGATATTCTGTATAATGCAGGTCAAACAGAGCGATTGCAACAATATTCGCATATTTTTATCATCAGGGATATTGATAGTATTGAGGCTGAGAATGACACTTATGTTGATGCTGATTTCGCTCCGGAATATGTTTGGGATGAACCTACCGATGGGTTTGAATATTATGACGATGAGCAATTGATAAGTGATGATCCGAATAATGACTATGCCGACTACGAATATGACAATACCTTTTTCAGTGCGCTTAAACTCAAGTTGTATGGGAATTTAATGGTTGAGTTGCCCATTTTATATTTGGAAGATATTGAAGAAATAGAAATGGCAAATTGTGATATCAGTGATCTTGCCGGAGCTGAGTATTGCAAAAGGGTTGTTTTTATGAATTTGTCGAACAATTGCATCACCGATATTTCGCCCATCGGCGGCTTTGCATTTTTGGAAGAACTTTACCTTTCGGATAACGAAATTGGCTATGTGGATGCTTTGAGCAATCTAATAAAGTTACGGGTAGTTGATTTATCTAATAATTGTATCGACGATCTTTCTCCCCTATTTGAATTGCCTAACCTCGAATACGTCAACGTCACAGGCAATCATATTCCCAGAGACCAAATCGGTTTTCTGAAGAAGAATAATGTTTTGGTGGTACATTGAGACGGTGGTTGAGCGGAGTCGAAATCACCTTTAGATGAAACTCCAGACTCCTTTCGACTCCGCTCAAGGAACGGTGAGTCGCAGAGTACTGACAATTG
>CAYZNC010000121.1:6817-14838 GCA_964478555.1 uncultured Bacteroidales bacterium
TGACAATTGCGTAGAGACGGTGGTTGAGCGGAGTCGAAACCACATTTAGATGAAAACATCAGACTCCTTTCGACTCCGCTCAAGGAACGGTGAGTCGCAGAGTACTGACAATTGCGTAGAGACGGTGGTTGAGCGGAGTCGAAACCACATTTAGATGAAACTCCAGACTCCTTTCGACTCCGCTCAAGGAACGGTGAGTTGCAGAGTACTGACAATTGCATAAAGACGGTGGTTGAGCGAAGTCGAAACCACTATTAGATGAAAGCATTGTCGAAACTAACTCATCAATGCCTCAAAAATTTCAACGGTGGCTCTTGATTTATTAAGGGTGTAAAAATGAATACCGGGTGCTCCTAATTTCAGCAATTCGCCGCACTGGTTTATGGCGTAATCCATGCCTATCTGGTAAATTTTCTCGTGATTATCCTGATAAGGTTCCATTTTGTCAATTAATTCCTGAGGAACCTCCGAACCGCTCATTTGTCCAAAACGTTTGATTTGGCTATATGCAGTAATTGGAATAATGCCCGGAATAATTCTGTTTTTGATTCCAATAGCTCGGGCCTTTTCCACAAATTCAACATAATGATCATTAATGAAAAAAAGCTGGGTGATCAAAAAGTCTACACCAGCATCCACCTTCTTTTTAAGATTTTGCAGATCACTGTCCAGACTCCCCGCTTCGGGATGTTTTTCGGTATAGGATGCCCCACCAATACAAAAAGGAAACCGTTGCCTGGCAAAAGCTACCAGTTCGCTGCTATAGGCGAATCCTTCCGGGTGTGGAATAAACTTTCCCTGTCCTTTTGGAGGATCACCACGCAAAAGCATCAGATTTTCGATACCGATCTGCTGAAGATAAGCTAGGTCCTTTGCAACCTTATCTCTCGATGCATTCACACAAGTATAATGTGCCATGGTGGTAAGACCAATCTTATTTTGCAGGAAATCGACCAGAGCAAACGTGCGTTCATGAGTTGAACCGCCCGCTCCATAAGTTACGGTAACGAACGACGGCGATAATTTAAGCAGTTGTCCCACATTAATACCAAAATCAACAGCTGCAATTTCATCTTTAGGAGGAAAAAATTCGAAGGAGAAAGTTTGGTCGTTGGTATTGAAGATGTCTGATATTTTCATACAAAAGAAAGGTTGCGGGTTACGAGTTACAAGTTAAAAAAACAGCTCTATTAGCTGGCTGTTGCGAGTTAAGGGTTAATTTTCCCAATTATCTTCAACATAGCGGATAAAGTTAAAAATTTTTCTCCCAAGTCTTGGCTCTTATACCTTGATTCTTGTTTCTATTTATAATTCAAATTCGACGCTAGCCATTTTTCGACTGTTTCGGGAGTTACGCTTTTTCTGCGTGCATAATCCTCAACCTGATCGCGCGAAATTTTATCCACAAAGAAATAACGGCTTTGCGGATGTGCAAAAAATAACCCACTAACCGATGCAGCGGGTAACATCGAAAAGCTTTCTGTAAGACTGACATCCGCTTCTTTTTCAGCATTCAGAAACTCAAACAACGTTTGTTTTTCCGAATGATCCGGACAAGCTGGATAACCGTGAGCCGGGCGAATGCCTTTGTATTTTTCAAGGATTAGATCTTCGAGAGATAGACTTTCGGAAGTTCCATAACCCCATAATTCCTTTCGCACTTTCAAGTGTATCAACTCCGTAAATGCTTCTGCAAGCCGGTCTGCCAAAGCTTTAACCATAATAGAACTATAATCGTCGAGATTTTTTTCGAATACTTTCACGATATCGTTAACACCAATGCCTGCAGTTACCGCAAAAGCTCCCAGATAATCAGGGATACCGGATGCTTTTGGTGCAATAAAATCGGCCAGACAAAGGTTAGGTGCGCCATCATCTTTTACTGTTTGGTTGCGAAGATTTCTAAAAATGGTTTTGATCTTGGTCCGGCTTTCGTCTGTATAAACCTCAATATCGTCTCCTACAGCGTTGGCGGGTAATATACTAATGACACCATTTGCGTTAATCGATTTTTTGGCAATAATTTCGTCCAGCATTTTATTGGCATCTGCGAAAAGCTTGCGTGCTTCTTCGCCCATCTTAGGATCGTTGAGGATTTTCGGGTACATTCCTTTTAATTGCCAAACAATAAAAAAGAACGTCCAGCTGATATATTCGCGAATTTCGCTAAGGGAATAATCCTTGTAAACTTTTGTTCCTATAAAATTAGGCTTTACCGGTGGTTTTTGGGTCCAATCGATTTTTAAACCGTTTGCACGGGCCTCTGCCAGACTTAAATATTTTACCTGCGAAGTTTTCCCCAAATAAGTAGTGCGTAACTCATTATATTCTTCCTTGAGCTGCGCAACATAATGATCATGATGTTCATTTGAAAGCAAATTGCTTACCACAGGCACACTCTTTGAGGCATCTTTCACATGCACCACCGGATGACTATAGTTTTGTGATATTTTAACCGCGGTATGTATCTTTGAAGTCGTTGCCCCTCCTATGAGCAATGGCTGTTTCATCCCAAGTCGTTCCATTTCTGAAGCTACATGAGCCATTTCTTCAAGCGAAGGAGTGATAAGTCCGCTTAAACCAATAATATCTACATTTTCGTCTTTGGCAGTCTGCAAAATTTTTTCGCAGGGAACCATTACACCAAGGTCTATAACTTCGTAGTTGTTGCAACTAAGTACCACACCCACTATGTTTTTCCCAATATCGTGTACATCGCCTTTAACAGTCGCCATCAATACTTTCCCTGCCATAGCTCGTTGTCCGCTGGCAGCCTTTTCGCTTTCTATATAAGGGAGAAGGTAAGCAACCGCTTTCTTCATCACACGGGCGCTTTTTACCACCTGTGGAAGGAACATTTTCCCTGCCCCAAATAAATCGCCCACAACATCCATACCCATCATAAGCGGCCCCTCAATAATTTGCAGCGAATACTTATGATGCTGCCTTGCTTCTTCCATATCTGTTTCGATATAGGCATCTATACCTTTCACTAAAGCATGTGTAATTCGTTCCTGAAGCGGAGCTTTACGCCATTCTTCTTCAGAAACAGTGGCTTTCTCTCCTATCGATTTATATTTTTCCGCAAATTCGATAAGACGTTCTGTAGCATCCGGCCGTTTATTCAGGATAACATCCTCCACCCTTTCGAGAAGGTCTTTAGGTATTTCGTCATATACCTGAAGCATCCCCGGATTTACAATACCCATATCCAAACCGGCCTGTATGGCATAGTAAAGGAATACCGAATGCATGGCCTCCCGTACCATGTCGTTGCCCCGGAAGGAAAACGACAGATTACTAATACCACCGCTAAGTTTTACATGTGGCAGGTTTTCCTTGATCCATCGACTTGTTTTTATAAAATCAACCGCATAATTATTGTGTTCTTCGATCCCCGTAGCTATAGCTAATACGTTTGTATCGAATATGATATCCTGTGGAGGAAAATGAATTTCCTGTGTTAAAATATGGTAAGCCCGCTGACATATTTCGATACGACGTTCAAAAGTATCGGCCTGACCCCGCTCGTCGAAAGCCATTACTACCACGGCAGCACCATATTCCCTTATTTTTCGGGCATAAGTTTTAAAGTGATCTTCTCCCTCTTTGAGACTTATGGAATTAACAATTGCCTTTCCCTGTACACATTTGAGCCCTGCTTCAATAATAGACCATTTGGAAGAGTCAATCATAATAGGAAGTCTGGCAATTTCCGGTTCGGAAGCAACGAGGTTCAAAAATTTAACCATGCATTTTTCACCATCGAGCATGGCATCATCCATATTCACATCGATGATCTGCGCTCCTGATTCTACCTGATCTCTAGCAACGGCCAGCGCCTCTTCATATTTTTCATCCCGAATTAACCGGGCAAATTTTTTGGAACCAGCCACATTAGTTCTTTCACCAATGTTTACAAAATTTATTTCTTTGTTGATGGTTAAGGCTTCAAAACCGGCAAGATGTGTATCTGCCGGCTGTTTAGCAGGTTTTCTTACGGGCATATTGGCCGCAATCTTTGCAATCTCACGAATATGATCAGGAGTGGTGCCACAACAACCACCTATGATATTAACGAACTGATGATCGAGAAAATCATGTGCATGTTTACCCATTTGATTGGGTGTTTCATCATATTCACCAAACTGATTGGGCAGTCCCGCATTTGGATGAACGCTAACAAAGAAAGGTGCTTTTTTTGAAAGTTCCTCAATATAAGGACGCAATTCCTTTGCTCCCAGCGAACAGTTAAGTCCAATGCTCAACAAATCCACGTGAGAAACAGAATGCAAAAATGCTTCAAGGGTTTGCCCGGTAAGCATACGACCGCTTGCATCGGATATGGTTGCAGAAACAGAAACCCATATGCGCTCGTTCCGCTTTTTCATAAGCTCATTAACAGCAAACAAAGCCGCTTTAGCATTTAACGTATCGAATATGGTTTCAATCAATAACATATCAACACCTCCTTCAATTAAGGCATTGGCCTGTTCTCCATAAGCTTCTACCATGTCGTCAAAACTAACAGCTCTATAACCGGGATCGCTGACATTAGGCGAAAGAGAAGTGGTTTTATTTGTGGGACCTATAGAGCCGGCAACAAAACGAGGTTTGGCTGGATTTAAAGCCGTATATTTATCGGCTGCCTGACGTGCAAGTTGTGCGCTCGCCACGTTCATTTCATATACGAGATTTTCCGTCTTATAATCTGCTTGGGAGATACGTGTTGAATTAAACGTATTGGTCATAATAATATCGGCACCGGCTTCAAGGTATTGCTCATGAATACTACTGATCACATCTGGCCGCGTCAATGACAATAAATCATTATTACCCTTGAGATCGCAAGGATGATTGGCGAAACGCGCTCCGCGAAAATCGCTTTCGCTTAATCTAACGCGTTGAATCATGGTACCCATGGCTCCATCCAATACTAATACACGTTTTTCTAACTCCTGTTTAATGTTTGTTCTTGTTTCTATCATCATTATAAAGTCAATAATCTGCAAAATTAACAATTGAATTCAACAACAAACACATGATTCCCAAGGAATGTTTCTTTTTTATCAAAAAGTATTTGTAACTTGAGCGTATATTATACGTAACCCTAACGTGGCGACATCTATAGTTAATACTTTAACATTGATGAATTTTTCATACCCATGAGAAAATTAATACCTAATCTATTTTTAATAGCCTTTTTGCTTGTTTCATGTAAAAACTCAGGTCCTGTTATTGGCTTTATGCTTCCTCACATGAACGCTAAAAGGTATAACATCGAACGTGATGTATTTACAAAAAAAGTACGCGAATTGGGAGGTGATGTTATTTTTATGTCGGCAGATAACGATGAAGTAAAACAGTTAGAACAGGTTAAAGAAATATTAAATAAAAATATAGATATCTTGGTGTTGGATCCCGTGAATAGATTTAAGGCTGCAGAAATGGTTCGGGCCGCCCATCAGAAAGGTATTAAAGTAATTTCGTATGACAGATTAATTGCAAATAGCGATGTCGATAAGTTTATGACTTTCAACGCCTTCGATATTGGCACTCAAATGTGTGAATATGTGATTAATAAAACGCCTGGCGGAAAATTTTTTATACTGGGGGGTGATAAAACGGACATGAATGCGGTGATGATTGATGATGCAATTGTTAAATTTCTTGCACCATCTGTCAAATCCGGTAAGGTCTCGGTAGTATATAAAACATTTATTGAAAAGTATGCTGCGGATGATGCAGAGATGGTGGTTACACGTTATCTTATGCTATCTCAGGATATGCCGGACGTTGTTATAGCATCATCTGACATGCTTGCTTTAGGGGCTCTAAATGCATTTAAAAAGTTTGATTTGGAAGGGAAGGTATTAATAACAGGCCAGGGTGGTGAAATATTTGCTTGTAAAAATATGTTAAAAAAGCTGCAGGCAATGACCGTTTATAAACCAGTAAAAAAGCTTGCGGAATTGTCGGCGGAATTGTCGGTGAAAATGGCCAAGGGTGAAAATGTAGATAACTCGTTCCAAAGTAAAATATTCAATGGTAACGCGGATATTCCTTCCACTTTATTAAAAGTCATTACCGTTGACGCAACAAATTTAAAACAGATCATAATGGCAGACGGTATGATCAGTGAGGCAGAATTATCCCAATAGATTTTTTATTCCCATTGCAGATATCACTTCCCTGTTTCGGTTATTACAAATATTTTTAGCCTCAGGTGTATAAAGAAATTTAATCAAGTCTTTGTAACGTTCTGTTATTTTACCACGAACCATTTTCATGGTACTGTTAAGAAGGTGATTGTCTTCGGTAAACCCTTCCGGCAATATGCCGATAGCGGCAGGCAGCCATCTTTGTGGAAACATATCACCATATTTTTTACCACTGCGGTATTCACTAATCTCTGTTTCGATAAGCTTCAAAGCGATTGTCCCTTCATCTTCCGCATGATGGTGATGATGCTTTTGAATATAATGCTTCACGGCTTCTTTATTAATAACTAAAAAAACGATCGTATAGGGATTCTGGTTATTATATAGCATGCATTGCTCTACAAATTGAGATTGTGCCACAAAGGCTTCCTCCATCCCCTCAGGACTGTATTTTTCACCATCATCGGCGATCAGCAGGCTTTTAAAACGCCCAAAGACATATAAAAATCCGTCCTTATCCATCGACCCTAAATCACCGGTATACAACCGGCCTCCTTTAATAGAATCGGCGGTAGCCACAGGATTATTCCAGTATCCTGCCATCACATTTTCACCACGAACTACAATTTCTCCTTTTTCGCCAATTGGAAGGTCTTTTCCTTTATCATTGCATATTTTCAAATCGAGAAAATCGACAAGATATCCGGAAGAACCTAATTTGTGCCGCTCAGGGCAGTTGGACGAAATAACCGGGGCTGCTTCCGTAAGACCATACCCTTGAAACACCGGAATACCAATGGCATAAAAAAAGCGCTGTAATTCAATATCAAGCAGAGCTCCACCACCTATAAAAAATTCGAGTCGTCCGCCAAAGCCTTCGCGAACTTTTGAGAAGATGATTTTATCGAATAGCTTAACCAAGGGTTTTAACGTACTACGCCAGCCATGTCCTTTGTTAAAACCAAGCCCCTGATAAGCATAACCAATTTTCAAACCTGCTTTAAACAGCGCTGTCACAATAGGTCCTTTGGCTCTGATGCCACCTTCAATATTTTTTCTGAAATTTTTGGTCAATGCCGGAACACTCAATAAAAAGTGAGGCTTAATTTCTTTAATATTAGCCGGAATATTTTTTAGCGTATCCATGGGTGTTTTTCCGGTTTGAACCGAGGCCAAAGCTGCACCGCATTTCATCAATACATAAACTCCTACGGTATGTGCGAAAGCGTGATCCCAGGGAAGAATTAACAGAGAAACATAGTATTCCGGGATTTTCATTAACGTTAATGATTGCTCCACATTAGCGGTATAATTGCGATGAGTTAATATAATGCCCTTCGGATCAGCCGTTGTTCCCGAGGTATAACAAATATTGGCATAATCACTTTCAGTAACCGATTTCCAACGTTCTTCAAAAATGGAATACTTATTTTTCAGCAGTTCATCACCTAAACGCAGTAATTCGGGTAAACCGATGTCTTTTGCATCATTGCTATCATTGGGATCAAGATAAATTACTTTTTCGAGTACCGTTAACTCTTTTTTCAGGAACATCATCTTTTTAGCCTGGGTTCCCGATACAATAATCATTTTAGCACCCGAATGTTCCAGGCGAAATTTAATTTCATCAGGCTCGTTAAGTTTTACAGATAAAGGAACATTTACAGCCCCGGCATATAAAATTCCAAGTTCACTGACAGCCCAATCATTCCGTCCCTCCGACAATAGTGCGATCCGGTCGCCCTTTTGCACACCCAACGCAACTAAGCCTGCTGCATACCTGTAAACCTTTTCTTTGGTTTCACGATAAGTTGTCGGCTCGTATTTGTCCTTGAGTTTTTCCCACATAAATACATGATC
>CAYZNC010000121.1:14938-16045 GCA_964478555.1 uncultured Bacteroidales bacterium
TCAAAAACAATGTATTTTCTTTTATAAAGGTCAGTCATAAATATGGTCACTCTTTCTTCAGCATGGTCTATAGGTTTTCCTTCGCTTTGCAGCATATCCTTTACCTTTAAACAAATTTCTTCAACCGTTTGTTCTCCGTTAATCATTCGCCAAACCTGGCTTCCTATTGCATCAAGGTGGATGCTGAAATGTAGGGATTTATGTTTTGGAATGAAAAATTTCCGCATCCATTCCCTTTTAAATTTAGGAATGAGCAAGGTAATTTTCCCTTCCGCCTCAGTAAATTCCTTTACATTATGCGCAGGAACCATACTCAGATAGTTCTGTGCGTTTTGCTTTTTTTGAAAGAGCATGAATAATTAAGCGATTAGAGGTTTATGGGATTTTAATTAGTCGTAAGTCTGTAGTCTACTACTTATGACTTACGACTATCGATGCTGCATTACTTTTACCTCATCACATGCTTAAACCGCCGCGCTTGGTGGAGCAGGAGCATCAGGTGCCCCGGCATTCCTAAGCGGAACCCGGATCAATGCTATTGCTATTATAACAAGAATGACACCACTTATAGCGATGGCAAATGGAGATTTTTCAGGATCGGTAAAAAAAGTAAGAATGTTAACATTCAAAATTTTGAATGGGGCAAAGGCCAAACCTGTGAGCGCTTCTCCTGCTATTAAACCCGATGCCAGCAGAATTCCAATATTCTCGACTCTTATCTTTTGAGCTTCATTCAATCCTCTTTTCACAATATAATTATCCACAATGCCTTTAAATACACCCCCTATGAATATCGCAAAAGTAGTTTCTAACGGAAGATACATACCTATGAAAACCAACATGGGACTTTTAATTTGCATGGTTATTAATCCAAGGCACATGAGCATTCCCATAATGATGAGTGCCCATGGGCTATTTCCGGTAACAATACCATCCGAAAGCGTTGCCATAAGTCCAGCCTGGGGAGCTGAAAGATTTTTACTTCCGAATCCTCCCGTATAATGCTCTTTTAATCCCTGTGCAATATCACTTTGGTTAAGCAGTACAAGTACTCCAAACATCACCAGGCCTGAAATGACCACGCCTATAATGTTGCCTATCTGCATT
>CAYZNC010000122.1:0-15877 GCA_964478555.1 uncultured Bacteroidales bacterium
TATAGTTAAAAAAGTTAATATCTGTATGAAACTTATCATGTAAATGAAATTAGAGATAAATTCAAAATGCCAGTTTCCTACGATTTCGGATGCCAGTACCAACGAAAATCAATCCATACGCTTATCGTATGGACTGGGGTGGGGACTTCTAAATTGTAAGTATGGAATGGCATTTTTTAAAGAAGGGCATGACGATGGCTGGGAACATTACAATATAAATTTTGCTGATAAAGGAATTTCCGTTGTTATTATGACAAACAGTTCCAGTGGCGAAAGTATCTTCAAAGAGTTACTCGAAAAGACTATAGGCGATATATATACTCCCTGGAAATGGGAGAGGTACATACCTTACAATTTTAAATAGGATCATGTATAAAAAAGAGCTCAAAGGTTTCAAAAACCTTTGAGCTCTGATCATATAATTTCGAACTTCTTATACTTTATTGGATTGCATCTTTCCTGACCATTTCGCTCTGTTTCTATTAAAAGAAGAATGAGAACTGGGTCGTCTGTCGGATGCTTTCTTAGCGGCTGGTTGAAACTTATTGATGGTTGTATTGCTCATGTGGTAAGGATGATCCTCAATAACAGGTATCGATTTTGAAATGAGCTTATAAATATCTCTCAGGTAATCTTTTTCTTCCGCATCACAAAATGAAAGTGCAACACCGCTAAGTCCCGCTCTTCCTGTGCGGCCTATACGGTGAACGTATGTTTCTGCGATGTTGGGTATTTCAAAATTGATTACGTGCGACAGTTCTTCCACATCAATACCTCTGGCAGCAATATCTGTGGCTACAAGAACTCTGGTTTTACGGTTTTTAAAATTTGCAAGAGCTCGTTGACGTGCCGTTTGTGATTTGTTTCCGTGTATGGCATCTGCCAAGATTCCGGCATTATTCAGATCCTTAGCTACTTTGTCAGCTCCGTGTTTGGTTCTGGTAAACACTAATGCCGTAACAATAGCGCTGTCCTTCAGCAAGTGAATGAGTAGCGATTTTTTATCTTTTTTATCGACAAAATACAAGCCTTGTTCAATGGTATCAACTGTTGAAGAAACTGGAGTTACCGCTACTTTCACAGGGTTTACCAAAATGCTGTCGGCCAGTTTTGATATTTCAGGAGGCATGGTTGCTGAAAAAAACAATGTTTGTCTTTTAGCAGGCAATTGTGCTATTACTTTTTTTACGTCATGAATAAAGCCCATATCAAGCATACGGTCTGCTTCGTCCAATACAAATAGATCGATATGACTTAGGTTAATATATTTCTGATTGATCAGATCAAGCAATCGGCCCGGAGTAGCTATAAGTACTTCAACACCTGCTCTTAAAGCATCGGTTTGAGGTCTCTGTGGTACACCACCGAAGACAACAGTGTGTTTTATGCCTGTATGTCTACCATATGCGGTAAAGCTCTCTCCAATTTGTATAGCAAGTTCTCTGGTAGGGGTTAAAATTAAAGAACGAATGGTTTTTCTTACCTGTACATGTTTTTTTTCTTCATGAAGTATTTGCAAAATAGGAATTGCAAATGCAGCAGTTTTGCCTGTTCCTGTTTGGGCACAGCCAAGTAGGTCTTTTCTTTCGAGGATAATAGGAATAGCTTTTTCCTGGATAGGAGTAGGATTGATATATCCTTCAGTTTTTAAAGCCTTTAAAATAGGCTCAATGAGTTTTAAATTTTCGAAAATCACTTATAATTTTTTTGATTAATAAAAAGGCTGGCTAAAACTTAGAAGTCTGAATCAGCGGTTTGAGGCAGGATTCCTTTAAAATAATACACAATGGTAAGGATTAGAGGATTACCTAACATCTATATTGCAAATGTAATTAAAATCAAGGACTTTTGCAACTTGGGTATAAAACACAAAACCCTATGTAAGCAAGTTTTTGTGTTTTATACCCTAGTCCTAATTATGTTGTAACCGGTTTACGACTAGCAAACATTACTTTGCCTTTGGCTTCTATTCTGCTTAAATATCTGCTTCTGGCTTCTTCGGGATCAGCACCAAGTGCTATATATATTATTGTTCTGACATCAATTACAACTGGTTGCAACTTAGACAGATCTGGTGATTTAAAAACGGTTGGCTTTTTTTCGTACATACAATGGTTCCTTTCGATTTATTTATATAAATTATTAATAAAAAGCATGTAATCATGCAAATCAATTCCTCGTTTTAAGCGGATTATGTTTAATCAACTATGTTAAAATTCGTGTAATAAGAAAGACTAGAATCTAACTGATTAATGTTGTTTTCGGGTGATTCTTTGACCTTTAAACGATTACCCTTACCGGATAAGCCTTAGAATTGTTAAAAACATGTATTTGCCGGAATGATTAAGAAGGCAAAGATAAACTAAAATTCGGGTTTATTTGTTTTTTTTATCAATTAAAATCATAATTACTTGCAATAAGCTTTACACATGGAAGATGCATTCGCCTAAAGTGTGAGTCATGTAACTTATTATCAATTTTATGTAAGAAATATGAGCCAAAAGGTTGCCAAATTTGTCCCTGTGAAGGATATTGATCAAACAAAATATGGATGCTACCAAGCATAATTTTTTGCTGCGGGGGTATTTTAAGAAAACTGAAAAGAGTAAAAAAGATAAGGAAGAAAAAAAAGACGAAGAGAAAGACCAAAAACAGCCATGATGAACATCTTGATAGGTAAAAGTGTTGTAGTTTAGATTACTAAAGAAAAAAAGTTATCAAATTAATTTTATGAATTAAAAAATTTTCCGGAAGTTGAGGACGATTTCCTCTTGAAGGTGGGGACGTAGGTTATACCCTGTATCGGCTCTATCATGAAACGCTCTGACATTGACCTATCATTAAACTATTTCACATGAAGAAATCATCCGCAAAGTCCGTATCAAAAATTAAAAAGTTTTTTAGTATTCTTGGACCGGGGCTTGTTACAGGCGCCAGTGACGACGATCCCTCTGGCATCGCAACGTATTCTCAGGCAGGTGCGCAATTTGGTCTGACAACTTTATGGACCGCCTTGCTCACTTATCCATTGATGGCAGGAATGCAGGGGATGTGTGCACGAATTGGTTTGGTAACTTCTCAGGGCTTAGCGGAAACATTAAAGCAACATTATTCAAAAACACTCCTATATATCCTGCTATTATTTGGTTTTCCGGCAATTACACTAAATATTGGCGCTGATATACAGGGAATAGGGGCTGTAGCGCACATGATTTTTCCAAAAGTGCCTGTTGCCGCTTTTTGCGTCGGTTTTACAGCGCTCCTAATGTTTGTTATTATCAAATACCCTTATCAAAAAATTGCCAGGACATTAAAATGGCTTTGTCTTTCTTTGTTTTTGTACTTTATCGTTCCTTTTTTGGTAAAACAAGAATGGAGTTCTGTCGTAAAAAATGTTTTTATACCAAGCATAAAATTTAATAAAGAATTTCTATCCATTTTGGTTGCAATTCTGGGCACTACTATTTCACCTTATCTTTTTTTCTGGCAGGCTACCATGGAAGCTGAAGGTGTTGCTCACAGCAAGAAAAAGGTTATCGTAAACAACAGAGTGCTTGATGAGATGAAGACCGACGTAAATCTCGGAATGTTGTTTTCCAACATGGTTATGTTTTTTATAATTCTTACTACCGGAAGTGTCTTATATAATGCCGGCATTCGTCAGATTGATACAGTAGATCAGGCGGCCAAAGCGTTAGAACCGCTAACCGGTAAATTAACCTATTTGGTATTCAGTATTGCTGTTATTGGAGCCGGACTTTTGGCGATTCCTGTATTGGCGGGTGCTCAATCGTATATGCTGGCCGAAACTTTTGGTTGGAAGGCCGGATTGGATAAAAAATTTCCAAAAGCCAAAGCATTTTACATTTCCATTATCATTTCACTTTTGGTAGGTTTGTCGCTCAATTTTTTGGGCATCAGTCCTATAAAAGCATTGCTTTATACGGCCATATTATATGGATTAACAGCTCCGGTTTTGATTGCAATTATTCTGCATATTGGCAACAATAAGAAAATTATGAAAACAAAAACAAATTCAATATTTTCTAATATTCTTGGTTTTGTAACTTTAATCTTAATGACGTCAGCGGCGGCTATGTTAGTGTATTTTTTGTTTGTATAAACCGGCTCAGATACCGGTCAACAAGTTTTTCATATTGCTCAAGTTCAGGCGTGTTAGATCTGCAGGCTATATGCATATCGGGTCTGATTAGATAACAACCGCTTTTCTGTATCCCCAATTTATTGTAAAGGTTTGCAGTTTCTGAATTAAGAGGAATTAATTCAATGTATATCAAGTTGTTGTATTTCTCAGCCATTCTTTCAATTTCAAATTTAATATCTTGATTTGTAAACAACAACAGATGAAATACGTTACCCTTAATTTTATCCTGGATATTAAGTTTAACACCATTTATTTCAAAGGGTATATAGGGTAGTCTATCACCGGGTTTTGGAGCCCCCCTGGGGAAAATGCCCACCGTAGCTTCTTTTGACAATGAACTTTTACGATAATGGATCCCGGTCTCAGCGATTGCATGAAAGATAAATTGCCCTGTTTTCTTTTGTGTTTGAATCATCGGAAATAATATTTTTAACAGGAATGGAGCTATCTGTAGCCGGAATTTTCTAGCGAAAAAATTTTCACTGGCGGCGAGTTGAAATGCTATAGCTGTGGAGCGTACCAGCTTTTTTGCAATAGGAAGCCTTTCGTCTTGATATGTATTGAGCATGGAAACTTTTACTTTTCCTGCTATCACAAGTGAAAGTTTCCAGGCAAGATTATATGCATCCTGCAGTCCGGTATTCATGCCCTGTGCCCCAACAGGACTGAGTACGTGAGCTGCATCACCAAGGAGAAAGCATCTGCCTTGTTGAAATGACCTGGCATATCGTTGATGTGAATGAAACACTGAAAACCACTGAGGCTCATAAAGTTTTATATTCATTCGGATTCTCCCGGCAAATTTTTCTTCAATATCATGAAAAGTAATGGCATCTTTTGCCTCAAGTGCTTTAGGTATGGTACTATCTATTCTCCATCTGCCGGCAGTTAACGGAAACATACCAGAGCTGATGTTGTCTGCAAAAGAAAAGCATATTTCATCGGGGGGTAGGTTGAGGTCTGCCTTACCATCAAGTAGAAACAAAGTTATTTGATGTGTTTTCCCAACGAATGGGATGCCCAATTGTGTTCTTACAAAACTCTGTCCACCATCAGCTGCAATTAAATAAGGCGTTTTTATGATTTCTTCATTTCCATCCGGCAGTTGCAAAATTGCTGTTATAGCATCCGTATCAGAGCACATATGGAGCAAGGTCGTTCTTCTTTCCACGCGGTAACCACAATCATGGATAACGTCGATCAATAACTGCTCCGTTTTTGATTGCTCAAGCATCAGCAGGTGGGGATATTTGGTTAATCCTCTTCCAAGATCCTTCAAATTTAGGCTTAACGCTTTTTTACCGTTAAATATGATATTGATCTTTTGAGCCACAATTCCTTGTTCTATGGCTTTATCGGCAATACCTCCGGTAAAAGAAGGACTGGCTATCCTGTCGAATATTTCAAGACTTCGGGCTTGTATTATCAATGCACCTGAACTAGTAGTATGATGCTCATTTTTATCGATAATGCGAAAGGGAATATTTCGAATCGCAAGCTGGCATGCCATCATTAGGCCTGAAGGACCAGCGCCAACAATGAGAATTTGAGAGTCTTTAGGTTGCTGCAATTTTATATTTTTTAAGTTTTGCGAGCCTTATTCTAGCATTGAATTCGCTTCATCCAAGCTATTTTGGCCTCACCCCGGGCTCCCCTCAAGTGACCTCACCCCAGCCCTCTTCAGGAGAGGGGCCGGGGGTGAGGCAGATATGGACCTGCAGAGATCCTTAGCGAATCTCATTTCCATCCTACTACCAACCATCTAAACCCAAACTTTCGTTTAATGGAATAATTTTCTATTGCTGCCTTTTGAAACAAAGTCCTTAGTTCCTTCAGTTTAAATCCACGTAATACGGAGATCGGCCCATCGTGCTTTGCCAGTATCGAACCGTTTAGTATTCTGGTAAAGACTTGAGCGCTAAGGTATGCCAACCGGTTACGTTGTAAGTCATTAATAACAAATCCGATTCTGATTTTATATTTGAACCAGCTGAATAATTCTAAAAGTTGCGCATCTTTCAAATGGTGACAAAACAGAGAACAATGAACAATGTCAATGCCATTTGTTGCTTCTAAAAAATCTCGATAATCGCTTACAACGCCACTAATTTCGGGATAATCAGCGCATTTTTGATTCAGATAGTCAATTGCATCAACATTCATGTCTACACCCGTTAGTTTAACGCTATAACCATTCTCTCTGGCCCAATATGCAATGAATCGCAAGGTGTCGCCACTTCCACAGCCCAAGTCTGCAATATGGTAAGTCTCATTTTTATCGGTTACCAGTTTCTTAATTCCTTCCAGAGTAAAGGAATGACCACCTAATGCTCTGTTGAGGGTATCCAGCTCCCTCAGATTTTTAAACAAAAGCTCCTGCGTAATGCCGGGAGCATCCATCAGTTCTGTTTGATCCGAACGATGGTTGAAATTATTCGACATACGTAAACAGCGAAGTTTCGATGCTCAGGCCAGGACCAAAGCCGACGGAGAAAATATTATCATTGGAATTAAGCTGACTTTTCCCAATCTCATTTAACACAAACAAAATGGTAGGTGACGACATATTCCCGTATTCATCCAAAACCTTATAAGAGTTATACATGTCCGCATCGGTGAGCTTCAATTGCTTTTGAATGACGTCCAGTATCTTTTTTCCACCGGGGTGTATCGCCCAATGATCGATGTCGTCAGGTTGGATATCAAATTTCTTTTCTGCCTTCACTAAAATATTGTTGATTTCATCGCCAATAAAGTCTGGCACTTTGGCATCCAGAATCATTTCAAAATTAACAGGTGTAATATTCCAGCCCATTAAATTCTCACCTTTGTTGAGAAGTAATGAATAAAATCCGTTCATGGTGAGGCCGCTATATTGATGGCGTGCTGCATAGGAATCGGAAGTTACGATTACTGCTGCTGCACCATCGCCAAAGAGGGTATTGGACAAAAGATTGTCGCTATTGTTTTTGGGTTGAAAATGTAATGTACATAGTTCAACGCAAACAATTAAGATTCTGGCATCATCTTCTGTACGAGCAATCATGTCGGCCATTTTTAAGGCATGAAATGCAGCATTACAACCCATAAAGTTAATCGAAGTGTGGAAGATATCGTTCGGTAGTTTTAGATATTCAATCAGCTCAGCATCAAGGCCGGGTGCGTACAGCCCTGTACAAGTAACTGTTATTATGTGGGTAAAACCAATATTCGTAACGGTGGTGTCAATTTTTTCAATAGCATTTTGAATGGCCTTGATGGATAAAGGCATTGCGTATTCTTTAAATACATTCAAACGTTCTTCTACCTTAGGAAGGATATCGCTTCCATTAAAAAGGGTATGTTTTTTCAGGGCAAGGTTAAAATCTGAAATTACTGAATAACGGGTACTTATGCCACTATGGTGGAATAATACATTCAGCTTACGCGAGACCATTTCATCGTTATAAGCTTTGCGCATAAAATCCAGTATTAAAGTTTGTCTCGTGCCATAAGCGGGAACTGATGTTCCAATAGAAATTATTCTGCTCATAATATTTAAAACCAAATGAGGAAATGATTTATAATTAGTAATGTGAAATATAAGTTCATGCAGGTAGAATTCGTCATGTTCATCTTCATGGTGTTTTCAAAGTTGGCATTATCCGTGTTCTTCCTGACTTTATTAAACCATATCGATAGCCGGTAAACAACAGGCAACATGGCTACCAGGAATAAGAGCAAGGCAATTTGCTGATGCTTTAATTCAAAATTATAGAACAATAAGATGGCACCCATCGTAAAAAGTATAGCTGAAAAAACGAAGGTGCCTGTGTACCCAAGCATATAACTGATCGAAATAACGCCGTCTTTTTTATCAGCGTCGTGCTGGTATATTTGAGTTAACGGATAGGCACTCCCTAAAAACAGGCTCGATATGCACATGCAGATGATATTGTTGAGCGTAAAGAAGGTGTTAAAAGAAAAAGGAGAAATAGCAGATGATGCAATCAGATAGACAAATCCCCCCTGAAAGATAAAAACAGTTATAAATCCTATGATTGGATATTTTTTAAGCCGGATTTTACGATAACTGTATGCTCTGGACATAATCACAAATACCAGTACAAATAAGGAAAAATAAACAGAAATAAAAAGCCCGCAAATGAGGCCTAAAATATCAAATAAAAGAGTTGCATAAAACAAGTTTTCAGTAACTTTTGGTGGGTGTTTCAAACCGCCGATACTTGTTTCGTCCCTGTCCTGGTAGCTGTTATAGCCGTTACTTGCTGGAAAAATTAGCAGGTGCAATATCAGAAAAGCACCAACTGTTTTAATCCAATTAATATCGTTTGCCTGGCTTAATGTAAATAAAAAGACGGGCATTAGAAAGAAAGAGAAAGAGAATCTCAGGTGCTTTATCGTACTTTTGTCAAACCATGCTATGGAATTCATAATTGTGGCAGGATTAAGAAATAATGATAAGCTTTAAACATTTGACAATGAATATTGTTTTTTGGGCTGTAATGGTTTTATGAAATAAGTGTGAATTATGTAATTAATTTAAAAAAAAATGTAAAGCTATTCTGAATAGCAATATTCATCTTTGTATTATTTCAATTATAGTTCCACAAAACGATAGGCACAAAGACTGAAGATTCATGAAAATATTTGTGAATATACTGATGATGCTTACGGCAATGTGTTTTATTATCGCACAGGTGCAGTGGAAAGTAAATACGTCCTTAATTACGTTTAGTATCAAAAATGGGGGGTTTATAGTGAAAGGTTCTTTTGACGGATTGATAGCAGACATAAAGTTTGATCCTGCAAATTATTCGAAAAGTATCATTGATGCAAGTGTCGATGTTAATACCATTAATACCGGGATTAACATGCGCAACAATCATTTGAAAAAAGAGGAGTATTTCGATGCAGCTAAGTTTCCCCGGATAACGTTAAAATCAACTTCATTTTCAAAAGAAAAAGATGGGGCTTTCAAGGGGCATTTCAAACTTTTGATGAAAGGAGTAACTAAAGATATTGTCATTCCTTTTTCATGCAAAGAATCAAAAAACACTGCTGTTTTTAATGGTACGTTTACCCTCAAAAGAAAAGATTATGGAATTGGAGGGAACAGTTTAACAATGGCTGATGACGTTACCGTTACTATTATTATTAATACTACAAAAGCGCAACAATCAATAATGGGTATCGGTCAATTAAATAAAACAAATAAATATGATGAAAGCAAATATTGGAATAACAGTCTCCCACACTCAGTCAGTTTCTGATGAGTTATCGAAAATTCTGGCAGACGAGTATGTACTTTATACCAAAACACGAAATGCGCACTGGAATGTTGAAGGACACGATTTTCACGCTATGCACAAGTTTTTTGAAAGTCAGTTCGAGGAATTTGAAGACATTGTCGACGATGTTGCCGAGCGCATACGTTCCATAGGTCACTATGCGCCTGCCTCGTTAAAATCATTTTTGGAATTGACACAACTTTCTGAAATGAGTCGCGAAAAAAACGATAGCCTTGGATTTGTTAAAGAATTACTATCCGATCACGAAAGCATTATTATAAAATTGAGGGAAAATATCAAACGTTTTGGCGATGAATACAATGATATGGGTACCAGTGATTTTATAACAGGACTCATGGAAAAACACGAAAAGATGGCGTGGTTCTTACGTTCACATTTGTAAATTTTATAAAATTAATTTTTCTTTTTACACAAAATTCCATTAGGGATTAAATGTGGGTAGAAACTATTTGGTTGTGCTGGTTGTATCGTCCCCGCCGGGACGAAAGACAATCGACGTCCATTTTTTTTCTACCCACATTTTGTGCCTACCGGCACATCATTCCCGTAACCCGTAACTATTTTATCAATTTATCTCAAACTGTGCCTTAATTTCATATTTCAACTTTATTTTTCTCATATTACCGGTGGAAGGGTCTTCATATGAGTTGTTTTCGTTGGAATTCATGATTGCATTACTTTGATAATTCTGGTTCCTTTGGTAGTAAGGGTTATAATAATTGTAACTTCCATACTGGTCAATAACTTCTGTAATGGTCACCGGATCGCCTACTTTTTTTCCAATACTTTCCAAAAGGTACTCAGCTTTGTCCCTGGCTGCTTTTAAGGCGGTTATTTTCACCTCTTTCCGGAGCTCGATTATTTTTTTGTTTTTCAGTTCTGCAATATTAAGATAGCTGATCCCCTTTCTATCCATCAATTTTACTAAAGAATCCAATACCGTGAAATCTGAAATTTTAATATTAAACTGTTTTTGTACCAAAAAATCTTTTCCAAATCCTCTTCCATAATTCCCTATATTTTGTAATACAATTTGTTCTTTCGCAATGTGTAGCCGGGTAAAAACTTTTTGTATGTCATCCTGAATTTTTTCAATTGGATATTTTGTCTTACAATTTTTATATTCTGCTTTGGTTTTGAATTCTTCCATCCAATATTCTTCGATACCCAGCGAAAGCATAATTTCATCGGGAGCCACCTCCATTTCTGCAATTCCTGAAACTTCAATGGTCTTGCGGTTTTTGGGTTCGGTTTGTGATTTGCTGCAATTAGCAAAAACGAACATGAACATAGCCATGATAAAAACTTTTTTTATCATGGTTTCAATGATAAGATGATTCATAATAGTTTATTTTAAGTGAATAGGTAAATGATAATAATGGTTTAAAAGACAAATTGCTTCGAAATGGCCTGTTGTTTTACAGATTCGAGAATTGCGTTATCTAGCATTCCTTTATTCGATTTTGTTTTTTGCTGGATATAAGTTTTACGTTTTGTGTTTAATTGCTGAATTTGTTCAACAATATGTTTCCGTTCTGCAGCCTTCTTTTGAATGTATTGTATTTGCTGGAGGTTGTTCATAGTTTGCATTTCTGCAGGCAGATGTTCGGTTTTGATTTGTGAAACGTCAAATGACTTTTCCTTGCTGGCGTCAACCAAATCCCAGGTGCTGTTACTATAGACATAGGTGCTTTTTGATATGGTGCGCAATACAGCATTGGATTTGCCATATGTAAAAGCGTTAGCATCTTGTACGGATTGAAAAGTTTTTTTGTCTTTTCCTGTTTTACCGTAATAGATGTACGTTTCATTTAGTTGATTATTCAGTTTCATAATGTCGTCATCGTAAGGACTTTCGACATACACTGTCCGGCGGTCCTGCTCAATGCTGAGGTATTGTCCACCTGTGATTAATGCTCCCTCTTTCCAAAATGTTGAAACCCCCTCGTCGAAATTACCACAGAAGATCGTATTCACAATTACACCATGGCTTTTAGCATCAGTACAAGAACTGCGGAAATTGACCTCCCCTTGCGTAAAAGGTTCATTCCCCGCAATAAAAATAACATGATAATCATTTTTTGAATTGGTCCATTGCAATTCCTTCAAAGCCGATTGTATTACCTGACCACAATACTCAAGTCCTCCATAAGTTTTTAATGAAAACAGGTCAGCCGAAATCTGGTCAAGATCGTTTGTTAGTGGGGTTACCAGTTTGATATAACCTGATGAAGACGAAAGCGCAGAATTCCCATATTCGTACAAAGCAATTTTCAAATCAGGCTTTGTATTGTCGCATGTTGCTTTTGCCAATTCGTTAACAATATTCCAAAGTTGCGATTTAGCTTGGTCGATCAAACCATCCATGCTGTTACTGGTATCAAGTAAGATGGCGATTTGAATGCTTTTCCCTTTGGCCGGTTTCGGATCGATTTGTCCTTTGGAATAATTATAGCAAAAAACAAAAATGAATACGAGGGTCAGCAGGGCGAACACTTTTTTATTTTTAATTTTCATGTCGATGAGTTTATGGATGAATAAATAAGATGTCGGGATAAAAGTATAGCAAATAAAATGCTTAAAAAACAACAACTTAGTGAACGAAAACGGCCACTTAGTGAAATGATCTTTTCAATGGGTGAAAAGGAATTTGGCAACCCAAATAATGCTGAGATCATTGAGTTACAGAGAAGGTGGAGTTTTTATATCTAAAATAAGTTTTTACATTTACGGTACTTAATTGCATCTGTTCCATGTTGCCAGGTTCAAAAATAATTTTAGTATTTCTTTGGCTTAGCCCGCTAGTGCTAAAAGCTCAGCAACGGTCTTCCAATTACGGCACGCGCAGTAATGTTCAACTTTTGATCGATTCCGCCTTTGCTGCCCTTTCCACAAACCCATCCAAAAGCTTTGATTACATTGAAAAGGCACTTGCTTTCAGTATAAAATCCGGTGATAAAAATGCTGAAGGATTTTCTTATCAATGTCTCGGGAAAATAAACTATAAGCTTGATCAGCCTGACCTGGCCCTACCATATTACCAAAAAGCAGTAACCCTGTTCGATCTTTCCGATAACAAACAAGCACTGAACGACACATATTTGCTGATGGCAAATGCCTGGTCAAACCTTAAAAACGTTTCCAATGCTTTGAAATATTATGGTAAATATCTTGGCTATATTGAAAAGACCGGAAATGTAGATGAGGTGATCCGGACCAAGCATCTGATGGCGGATATTCAATACCGGGCTGGAAATTTTCATCAGGCCATAGCGCAATACAACGAAGTTTTAAAGGCAGAACAGAAACGGGAAAACCAAGCGGGGATCATCGAAGCAGAAAATAAAATTGCGCAGATTTACCTAGAGACAAATCAAAAAGATAAGGCCTTACAAACTTATCAGCAAACGGAGCAGATGGCTAAGAAAGATAATAATGCTAATGCTTATTCAAATTCTTTACAACAACAAAGTAATATATACCGGAATAAAAAACAGTACAAAGAAGAGCTGGGGCTTCGAAACAAAGCACTTAACATCGATATCCAAACCGATAATAAGCACGCAATAGCTGAGGGCAACCTGGAAATCGGCAATAGTTACATTGAGCAAAATATGGCTGCCAAAGCCATTCCTTACATTAATAAAAGTATTGAGATAACGGAAGAAACAGGGAATCTTGAACAAAAAAGTATTGCTTTGCAAAGTTTGTCAGCGGCATATAGTAAAAATCAGCAATTTAACCTGGCTCTCGACGTTTACCGGAAGTACGTGGAAACGGTCGATGTTATTTACAAAAAGAAAGCAGAAGGAATCAAAGCCACTATGCAGTTGACTGCAACTTTGAACAGAAAACTTCAGCGTTTGGATTTAATTGAAAAAGAACTGTCGATCAGCGACAAAACCGTAGATTTATTAAAACAGGAGCAACAGGTTAATCAGCGCGGATTAAGGGCAAGGACAACCCTCAACTTTTCTTTTGGAATAGCTTTTTTCGTGCTTATTATTACTGCTTTGGTGATTTACAGAAACAATTTGCAAAAACGCAGGGCCAACCAAATGCTTGCACTTAAATCGTTACGCAGCCAGATGAATCCACATTTCATCTACAATTCGCTAAACTCTGTCAATAGTTATATTTCAAAGAATGACGAAAAAACAGCTAACAAATATCTTTCTGATTTTTCGCGATTAATGCGGGTTGTGATGGAAAATTCAAAGCACGACTTTATTCCTCTCGCGAGCGAAATCGAAGCATTAAAGCTTTATCTTAACCTTGAACACACGCGGTTTGCCGATAAATTTGACTATCAGTTCGAAGTCGAAAACGGATTGGATGTTGATTACTTTCAGATACCACCAATGCTGATTCAACCTTTTATTGAAAATGCGATATGGCACGGTTTAAGATACCGGGATACGAAAGGTTTTTTAAAGGTATTACTATCGCGTTTCGGTGCTTTTTTATCTATCATAATTGAAGACGATGGCATCGGCCGTAAAAAATCGGAAGCGATTAAAACAAAATACCAAAAGGAGCATGTATCTACAGGATTACAAAATATTGAGAACAGGATAAAAATAATAAACGAACTTTACCGGGTGGAAATCGGTGTGAAAATTGAAGATCTCGATCGCGACGCAGAAACAGGAACTCGAATCAACATATTAATTCCGGTGCAAAAATGAACAACCACGAATCCCCGAAACTCAAAGCTGTTATTATTGAAGATGAAGCAGGGAGCAGGGAAACCTTGCGTAATTACCTGCTAAAATATTGTTCCGATGTTGATTTGGTGGCTGAAGCTGCCGATATCAGGGACGGACGTGTTGCTATTGATAGGTATCGCCCGGATGTGGTGTTTCTGGATGTAGAGATGCCATATGGTAATGCGTTTGATCTGTTGGAGCAATTTGAAGAAATAACCTTTGAAACCGTGTTTGTAACAGCTTTTAGCAGCTATGCGGTACAGGCGCTCAATTTCAGTGCGGCTTATTATCTGCTGAAACCTGTGGATATCGAGGAACTCATAAAGGCGGTGGGAAAAATCAAGGAATCGGTTCTTCGAAACAAGGCGCTTATTCATACCAAAGTTTTAATTGAAAACATAAAAATTGAAAACAAACAATTGCAAAAAATAGTACTTCCCTTAATCGATGGCTGGGAGGTGGTTCACGTAAATGAAATTATCCGGTGTGAAGCGGACGATAATTTTACCCGCTTCCATCTGGTAAATGGCCGTAAAGTACTTATTTGCCGTACCCTCAAATTCTATGAAACCCTGCTCGAAAATTACGATTTCATACGCGTACACAAGTCCCACATGGTGAATTTCCAATATATACAACAATACAAAAAGGGCAAGGGCGGACAGGTTATCATGTGCGACGGTTCAAGTGTGGATATTTCTCCGAACAGGAAAGAGGCTTTAATGGGAAAGTTTAAATGAATAGCAGTAAGTAGGTAGTCGTAAGTATATAGTCAATAGTCGTAAGTAGGTAGTAAATAGTACTAAGTAGAAACTGTATGTTAAACGAAACCGACAACCTGCCTGCTGGTGGTTGAATTACTAATGACTTACGACTAAATACTTATGACTATTTTTTTAACAGAATAATCTTAAATTTGTTTGATTATTAGTAGGTAACGAATGGTTACACACTATTATGCCCAATATTGAAATTACAAAATGACCAATATCCATGAAAACAATTTACTATATAAGCGGTTTAGGAGCTGATGAACGGGTATTCAAATACCTGAATTTGCAAGGTGTAAACGAAAAATACATAAAATGGGAGACGCCTCAAAAACATGAGACCCTAAAGCATTATTGTAAACGGCTTACTGAGCAAATCGATTTGGGCAATGAAATTGTTTTAGTTGGTGTTTCATTTGGAGGTATCGTGGCGCAAGAAATTGCGAAAATTATAAAAGTTGAAAAGGTCATTATTATATCCAGTATTAAATCTGCAAAAGAATTTAGTTTTCAGTTGAAATTGGTTCGTTTTTTTAGCTTGCACAAGCTTGTGCCATCGCGATTTATGAAATGGTCCAATTTGTTAACCGGAGATTACTATTTTTACACCCAAACAAAAGCTGAGTCGGCTTTACTAAGAGCCATTATTGAAGATACGGACATGTTCTTCATGAAATGGGCAATTGAAGAAATTATGAAATGGGATAATACTAGCATCGATCACAATTTAACACATATACATGGTGATAAGGATCGCATCTTCCCCATCAGAAAAATTAGAAATGCCATCAGAATAAACGATGGAGGCCATTTTATGATTGTAAACCGTGCAAAAGAGATAGCTGAAATTATTGAAAAAGAAATAAACTAAAAATGCAATGACACTAGCATACCATTAAAACTAAAAGAATTTCAATTGAT
>CAYZNC010000123.1:0-15800 GCA_964478555.1 uncultured Bacteroidales bacterium
AAACCGTAACGCTGTTGGTCGATGCGCATCCATTGACAGGATTGATGGCGGTTACGGTATAGGTGCCCGCCAAGGCTATAATCGGATGCTGTTCCGTCGAATTAAAGTTGCTTGGCCCGCTCCAGCTATAAGTTACACCCTGGGTAGCAGAAGTTGCCGTAATATTAACCAAAGTCTTCAAACAGGTTAATTTGTCAGAAACCGAAGCCGTCACTCCCGGAGCTGTTTTATTCTGGGCAACCGTTACCGAATCTTTGCTGGTAAGACCATTGGAATTGTTGGTAGCCGTTACGATATATTTACCAGGTGCCGATACGCTTATGGTACTTTGTCCGCTTGGGAATCCTGTCCATGTTAACGTTGTGTTAGCTGTGGTTGTAGAGGCATTCAAACTTATCGAAGGATTAGCACAAGTTATGATGCCAACCGGGCCAATGGTAAGACTCGGACGTGTTGTCTCCTGGGTTACCGTTACCGAATCTTTTTTGATACATCCATTGATCGCGTTTTGGACCGTAACTACATATTTACCCGGTGTGGAAACGTTAACCGGGTTTTGACCTGCGGTAAATCCAGCCCATGTAAAGGTAGTGTTCGCCGTGGTTGAGGATGCAATTAAGCTTACCGAAGGATTGGTAACCGAAAGTGATGTGACTGGAGCTATCGTAAGATTTGGCGGAGTAATATCCTTGCTCACAGTTACTTTACTTTGCGCTGTACAACCGTTTACGGAACTTGTAACGTTAAGCACATAGGTGCCTGAATCTGTTACCACCGGACTCTTTAATATTGACACAAATCCATTTGGCCCACTCCAGTTATAGGTGATACCCGTGGTGGACGAATTACCGGTTAAGGTGACTCCAGTTGTGTTACAATTGATAGGACCCGAGACTGTTGATGTTACATTAGCCGGCGGCGTTATGTTTTTTACAATAGTTGCAATATCCTGAGAGGTACATCCATTCTTGGTATTGGTAATGGTAAGTACATAGGCTCCGGTAACAGAGGTGGTTGGATTTTGAAGGGTTGAGGTAAAACCGGAAGGCCCAATCCATTTGTAGGTAACCCCTGTTGTGGGTGATGACCCCCGCAAGGTCACTGTTAATGTTGAACACGTTATCTGACCCGATGAATCTGCAATGCCACCCGGTTTGGTCGTATTCTGTAATATATTTGCAGAAGACGAAGAAGAACATCCATTTACCAAAGATGTGACCGTTAAGGTATACAAACCAGGAGCACTAGTGGTAAAGCCTTGATAAACGGAAGTAAACCCACTCGGACCTGTCCAATTATAGGAAACATTTGAACTATTGGAACTACCGGTTAGTGTTGCGGAAGTTACTTTACAGGTAATGGTATCATGATCTTTAGTGGCAATAGCTGTGGGTATAGCTATATCCTGAGTAACCTTTACGGTATCCGAAGCAATACACCCGTTGGAAAGAACCGTCACTGTTAGTGTATATATGCCAGGCTCATTTACCAATGGGTTTTGAACGGTAGAAGTAAAACCATCAGGCCCCGACCAAAGATATGAAGGGTCTGACACATTAGTATTACCTGAAAGAGTTAATGAGGTAACTGAACAGGTTAGAATATTGTTCACAGAGGCTGTAACCACTATTGAAGAAGCATCCTGTGAAACTATAGCTGTATCGGTTGAAAAACACCCGTTGGAAGGACTTGTAACTGTTAAGCTATAAACCCCTACCACACTTACCGTTGGATTTTGAACTGTAGAAGCAAAGCTGGCAGGGCCCGACCAATTATAAGTAACCCCCGAAGTACCTGAACTTCCTATTAAAGCAACGGAATTCCGGGAGCAGGTCAATTTACCGCCAATTGCCATGGCACCGGGAGCTGTTGAATTTTGAATGACACTCGCACTGGCTGATGATGTACAACCTGTAGCTGGATTAGTCACAACTAAAGTATACAATCCCGGAATGGAAACCGATAGATTTTGCAATGCTGACGTAAAACCATTTGGACCCGTCCAGCTATACGTTACTCCTCCTGAGGTAAAGCTTCCGTTAATAAGTACGGATGTTTTTATGCAAGTAAGCGTATCTTTCACACTAATTGAAGCACCGGAAACAATTACGTTTTGTATAACGTTTACGGAAGCCACAGAACTGCAACCATTTGCAGGATTAATTACGGTCAGTATATAAGTGCCGGAAGCTGTAACTATAGGATTTTGATTACTCGACACAAAACCGTTTGGACCAGTCCAACTGTAGCTAACCCCTGAAGTAGCCGAACTACCTGACAAGGTAACATAAGTTTTTGCGCAACTAAGCGTATCTTTCACGCTGGCCGTTGCACCAGGAACAGTTTTGTTTTGTACAACAGTGATGGAACCCGTGGCCACAGATGACGGCGGAATGGTTGCCGTTACATTGTAGGTACCTGCAGTTGAAACAACCGGATATTGTTGTGTCGATGTAAAACTATTTGGACCCGTCCACTGGAATGTTGCTCCACTATGACTGGAGGTAGCTGACAACGTTGCTGAAGAATTTGCACAGGTAATGTTTCCGCTAACAGCCGGATATACAAGCAAAGTGCCTCCACAACCTCCAATGTATAATTGTTCTTCTTCAACATAATAATTAGAGACAACAGCGCCTCCTTTGCCGTAATTGTATAATTTTACCACAATCTGAACCGTATTGGCATTTAGAACAGGCGACCTGAAATCGAGTGTTCCAAAGTACCCCGTTTGTTGTGCCCACAAAACCTCACTTCCTCCATCCAGCTTGTAGTACAATTTCACATATTCATCACTGTTCAGGGTACCTTCGGAAGTAACTTTTACTCCTAACTGAAAATCTGGTTTGCCAGCGACATTCATAACCTGTGTGTACCAAATACCCTGACCGCCCATCTGTACTGCCTCAACACGATGTGAATGAATGGCAAAATATGGTGTAATATTTGACGTATATGTGGTTGATGCATTGGGCACGCCCGATCTATCCAGGTACCATCCATTGGTAGTACTGGCATCCGATACTACTCCATTGGCATAGGCAGAAAAGTTATTATATACAAATTGATATGCGGTATTGCTGGCTATTTTACTGACAACTGTAGAGTCAATACTTTTACATCCATTCGCCGGATTTGTTGCGGTAACAAAATATTTGCCGGCTGAGCTTGTGCTAACCGGGTTTTGGCCCGCCGTAAAACCTCCCCATGTGAAAGAAGTACCAGGCGTTGCGGAAGAAGCTGTAAGACTTACAGCAGTGGTAGCACAAGTTATAGTCCCGTTTGAACTAGCTTTTACTCCCGGTGTTGCAATATTTTGCAGAACATTTATCATGCCGGTTGCAATACAATTATTGGCAGGATTGGTAATTGTTAAGTTGTAAATTCCAGGTAGACTGACGGACGGATTTTGCAGCGTCGAGGTAAATCCATTAGGACCCGACCAACTATAGGTAACCCCGGAAGTACCTGAACTTCCCGAAAGGATTACCGAAGTGGTTGCGCATGTAAGCGTACCTCCTCCACTAGCTGTTATTCCTGGAATAGTAGTATTCTGCGTAACCGATGCACTTGCCGTGGAAGTACAGCCATTGACAGGATTGGTCACGATAAGAGTATAAATTCCCAAACCAGTTACCGAGGGATTTTGTACATTGGATGTAAAACTATTCGGACCGGTCCAATGATAGGTTACACCTGATGTGGATGAACTACCTCCCAAAGTAACGGAAATTGCTGTACAAGTTAAGTTTCCACCTATTGCTGTTGCTCCCGGTGAAGTAATATTTTGTGAAACGGATGCTGTTGCAGTTGAAACGCATCCATTTAACGGATTTGTAATCGTAAGCATATAATTTCCGGCAGCATTTATGGAAGGATTTTGTAAGGTAGAACTAAAACTTCCGGGTCCTGCCCAACTATAGGTAACACCTGAAGTTGATGAACTTCCCGATAGCATAACTGAATTTGCTACACAAGTAAGCACCCCGCCTGTAGTCGCGGCTCCCGGAGTAGTGGTATTTTGTGCAACATTTATCGTAGCGGTTGATGTACAACCATTTATTGGATTAGAAATGATTAAAGTATACAGGCCACCGGATGATACTACCGGATTCTGCAGGGTGGATGCAAAACTATTTGGCCCGCTCCAACTATAGGTCACACCTTGGGTATTTGAACTTCCTGTGATTGAAGCTGTTGGCATATTACATGTAATCGTTCCACCTCCCCCGGCTGAGGCTCCCGGAGCTATTGAATTTTGTACAATAGCTGTTGTTGCTTGAGAAGTACAGCCATTAGCAGGATTGACCGTTGTAAGCGTATAAGTTCCAGGATTGCTCACGGTGGGGTTTTGCAATGAAGCGGTATAATTATTTGTTCCCGCCCAGACGTAAGTTACACCGGACGTAACTGAATTTCCTAAAAGGGTTACCGAGGGATTATTACAACCCAAAGGCCCACTAACACCAGCCGTTGCACCAGGAGCTGTTGTATCCATTATAACACTAGCAGTAGCGGTAGATATACAACCATTTACAGGATTGGACACCGTTAGTGTATATGTACCTATTACACTTACGGTTGGATTTTGTAGAGTTGAAGTAAAACTGTTGGGACCTGCCCAACTATATGTGACACCTGAAGTTGCTGAACTTCCTGAAAATACAACTGAAGATGCAACACAGGTTAATGCTCCTCCCTTTGCTGTTGCTCCAGGGGAAGTTATATTTTGAGTAACTATAGCAGATGCAGCTGATGTACAACCATTAGATGGATTGGCTACGATCAGATTATACGCTCCAATTGCGGTAACAGTCGGATTCTGCAATGTTGAAGAGAAGCCATTTGGCCCTGTCCAATTATAAGTTACTCCTGATGTGCCCGAATTACCTGCAAGAACTGTGGAAGCTATGGTACAGGAGAGTGACCCTCCAACAACTGTTGCGCCTGGGGTTACTATATTTTGCGTAACGGTTGCAGTAGTTGAAGAACTACAACCATTAACAGGATCATTTATTGTAATCACATAAGCTCCGGGTAAACTCACGGATGGATTCTGCGAAGAAGACGTGAAGTTACCTGGCCCCGACCAATTATAACTCACTCCTGAAGTATTCGAACTTCCTGCCAGAACTACAGATGTTGTACTACAGGTAAGTATACCTCCTGCTGTGGCTGTGACTGTGGGTGCTAAAATATTTTGTAATACATTAACAGTCGCAGAAGACGTGCACCCGTTTGCAGGGTTAGTGATTGTTAACGTATAAGTTCCTGTTGCAGAAACGGACGGATTTTGGGATGTTGCCGTAAAACTATTCGGCCCCGACCAACTATACGTTACTCCTGAGGTGGAGGAACTACCGGAAAGTAAAACAGATGTGATTTTGCAAGTGACTGGCCCACTCACACCCGCCATAGCTCCTGGCGAAGTTTTATCCTGCAATACTGTTGCCTGCGAAGTTGATATGCAACCATTAACCGGGTTTGTAACCGTTAATGCATAAGCACCCACAACAGATGCTGATGGATTCTGCGATGAAGACACAAAATTACCCGGACCTGACCAACTATAATTAACCCCAGCAGTGGTCGAACTTCCTGAAAGTGTTACTGTGGAAGCAGCACATGTGAGAGGCCCGCTTACACCGGACGTAGCTCCGGGAGCTACAATATCCTGAACAACATTTATATTAACAGTAGAAGTACAACCATTACCCGGATTCGACACAACCAGCGTATATTGGCCTGGTAAGCTGGCCACCGGATTCTGCAAAGAAGAAGTAAAATTACCTGGACCTGACCAACTGTAGGTTACTCCTGAGATACCTGCATTGCCGGATAAGGTTACGGAAGTCTTTGCACAAGTAAGGGGTCCATTAACCGACACTGAAACTCCAGGAATCGCAATTCCTTGTACAACAATTGCCGTATCTGAAGCTACACAACCATTTGCCGGATCCGTCACGGTTAAATTATAAATTCCTGTTCCGTTAACTGTAGGATTTTGCGAGGTAGATGTAAAACTATTGGGACCTGTCCATGAAAATGTAGCACCGGTTGTAGTAGAATTACCCGTAATAACAACACTACCCGAACAAGGTAAAGATGCTCCGGTTGCAGCAATGTTGGGCGTAATTATATTTTGGGTAACATTTGCGGGGGAAGTTGAAATACAACCATTCGTTGGACTAATTACATTTAAGGTGTAGGCTCCGGGTTGATTCACTGTAATATTTTGAGAAACAGAGGTAAAACTATTGGGACCGGTCCAACTATAGGTCACACCTGACGTACTTGAGCTTCCGGACAGCGTTACGGATGTAGTTAAGCATGTTAACGTACCGCTTACACTTGATGTTGCTCCCGGCAGTGTTGTATTCAGAGGAACAGTTGTTGAAGCGGCAGAGGTACATCCATTTGTAGGATTCTTTACGGTCAAATTATATGTTCCCGAAGTGTTCACCACAGGATTTTGGCTTGTCGATGAAAAGCCGTTGGGCCCGGTCCAACTGTAAGTTACTCCGGAAGTAGATGAACTGCCCAAAAGTGAGGCTGATGTGACAGAGCAGGTTAGCGTTCCAGTTTCACCAGCTGTTGCACCCGGGACAGTGATGTTTTGCGTAACAGTAACAGAAGCTGTAGAAGTACAACCATTGGTAGGGTTGGTCACTGTGAGTGTATAGGTACCAGGTGTACTCACAGATGGATTTTGTGAAGTAGAGGTAAAACTATTAGGCCCTGTCCAGCTATAGGTAACTCCAGCAGTAGCTGAACTACCGGATAGTGTTACAGATGTTGATGTGCACGTAATCACGTCGCTCACACTGGCCGTCGCTCCTGGGATCGTTTTATTTTGAGTTAACGTTACAGAAGCTATAGATTTACAGCCATTCGCAGGATTAGTTACTGTTACGGTATCTATTCCAGCTACTGTTACCGTAGGATTTTGCAGTGTGGACTTCAAGCCATTTGAACCCGACCAGCTATAAGTTACTCCTGAAGTACCTGAATTACCAGAAAGTGTAACTGAAGAGGTGGAACAGGTAATTGGCCCACTCACACTTGCTGTAGCTCCAGGGGATGTTATATTTTGAGGAACTACTGTTGACGAAGTTGATTTACAACCATTTACAGGATTAGTAACCGTTAAGGCATAGGTACCAGCCGTTGAAATTGATGGATTTTGTATGGTTGAAGTGTAAGTTCCCGGGCCTGTCCAGGCAAATGTTACACCCGAAGTGCCAGAAGAACCTGAAAGTGGAAGGGAAGTAGTTGAACAGGTAAGTGTTCCACTTTCACTGGCAGAAGCACCCGGGGCCGTGGTATTTTGAGATACTACTACCGAACCTGTTGCTGTTGAGGAACTAGCTGCTATTTTGGCTGTTAAATTATAAGTCCCGGCTGCAGTTACCAGCGGATTTTGAGAAGTCGAAGTAAAACTATTTGGACCAGACCATTGATATGTTACGTTACTGGTTGTATTTGTACCAGGAGATAAGGTAACCGATGGAGTTGCGCAGGTTACCGTCCCACTTACACTGGGTGTAACCGCTAATGAACAACCTACTACCTGACTGTTCACTCCATAGTTTTCTATATAATAATAAGAGTTTAAACCATTATGTTTATTGAAAACCTGGATCACAATCTGCACAGTACTACCATTTAACGGCACCGAAGAAATATCCGGAGTCCCAAAATTACCTGTAAACTTTTGCATCAAAGTCAATGCCCCACCGTTCAGTTTGTAATAAATGGCAACATATTCGGTAGCCGCATCCAAAACACCTTCGGCAGATACTTTAACTTCTACCTGTACATTGGGACGTCCCGAAATATTGAATACAGCGGACGACCAGGTGCCTACGGCTCCTAATCCCTGAGCCTTAATACGATGCGACTGACAAGCCCAATAAGTGGCTCCGGTAACAGTACTCAATGACCATCCTGTTGCACTGGGGTCTGAGGTGGCGCCATCTACACTTGTTTGGAAACTTTGGGTAACTATTTGACATGGCGGTGTTGCCCATGTTACATAACTCAATAAAGTAAAGGCGAGTACAGCCATTTTTTTAGATAGCAAAGACTTTAGATTTATATGTCGCTTTTGAGTATGCCACGTTTTTGGCATGCGTTCGGGAAAAAGCTTCTGATCAATTGAATTTCTGGAGTAAGGTGTTGGGTTCATAGTGTGGAGTTTAATGGTAAAACAGACAAAAATTTTAAGGAAAAAGGCATCTTATTATCAGATATTTTATAAATAGGTAATTAATCGCTGCTAAGCAGGCATACAACAATCAAATCAACTTTTCTTAGCTGTATCCTATAGCTGAAATCAATGGGTAGTTTACCCAAAGCTTTTATTCAAAATTTGACTAATAGAAAACTTTTCTCTCTAATGCTAAATTTGACTAACTACTCAAAATACTTCACGGATAAATCCTGATAACTTTTTTTTTCTGATGAAACTTATCTATCTTACTATAATTTATTTAGTTAATAATCAATAGCTAATAATCGTTTTGTTAGATAATAATAATTTACGTGAATTAATATTATTTGTTTCAAAATTTTGATGATTAATTTTTAAGAATTGACCGAATTCCTAGAAAGAACAAGGGTAACAGGAGGTTCTAAATTACTTTAATGTTACTTTGAGAAGTTAACTTCATCTCCTTGAAATCGATATGATCAATTAAATTTAATCCCGGTTTTTTGCCTTTTCGAATACTTCCCAGCTGGTTATCAAAGCCAAGAGCATGAGCGCCATTGATAGTACCAAAGTTAATTAGCTCCTGAAGCCCAATCCGGGGGTGATATTTTTGCACGGTTTTCATTTCTTCCAAAATCGAAAGCTTGGTATTGGAGGCAAGGCTATCCGTTCCTAAGGCCACTATATGCCCCGCGTTGATGAGCAATTCAACATCAGGAAGCTGATTTTCGATGAAGAGATTTGCATTTGGGCATAAAATAAAAACGATTTTTTCCTTTAAATCTTTGATTGAATCCAAATCCTGCCTGGAAGTAAATGTGTTATGCACCAATAATGTTTTAGGAATTTGCGAATAAAACTGTTTATCGTATGTTAATGAAGAAACACCAGGTGAATTCCAATGAATAAAATCATTGGAGATTTGGCTCAAAAAACTTACAAAACCTCCAGACTTGTCCATAAACATATGGTTTTCTTCTGAACTTTCCTGGTTATGAACCGACCACATAGATCGCTGCAACTTTGAATGCTCAGTAAGCATGTTCCACAGGGTATCCGATACGGAATAAGGAGCATGAGGGGTGATTGAACCTGGCAGGTTAAGCAATTTTAGTTCTTCCAATAACCGAAGTCCCTGTTCCAGTTTTTCTTTGGCTTCACTATCCCGAATGCCAAGGATCTCAATAAACGTAAAATATTTGATTTTGCTTGTTGCCTTAATGTTAAAGCTTTCGCTGGTATTAGAAATGTCTGCTGCAGCAACAATACCACCCGTCTCCATTTCTGTATCGGCTCTTTTCGCACTGGCACTGGCAATTGAATCATCCAGACTCCGCAATTGCACTACGGCTTTTATAAAATTAATTAAACCAGTGTGTTTGTTTATCTTACCCCGTAGTTTGGACAATTCGAGGTGGGTGTGGCAATTGATAAATCCAGGCGTAATGATGCCATCATAAAATTCGAGATTGCTTACTTCCTTCAGGCTTCCACCTGTATCGGTCAGATCTGTTATTTCACCTTCTTCATTAACGCTTACGATGCCTCTTTTCAAAGGGAGAGAGTTCCCGGGGAAAATATAATGTGCCGAAATTTTGCGTATCATGTAGCAAACTTAATCGCCCTTCTTAATATAAATATTTTTTACCTCGGCAAACCGATAGGCTCCTTTTCTGTAGTCGTAGTTGAGAATCCATCCTTTAATAAAGGCATTTTTCTTATTTTTCGAACGTTTAAAAGTCTTATAAAGTGTTAATTCGGTTGTTTTTTTGTAAGGTATTTCCGGAAAAAATTCACGATGTCCTTCTTTAGTTCCATCCTTGTACCAAAACCAGGCTGTTAAACGCGGGTCCTCACCATTATCATCGGGCAATAGTTTTAGCCGCACATTAATGTTATAATTTCCAGTGTCTTTGATCGCTATCGAAAATGGTATTTTTGTAACCATGCCGTCTCTTGGCAATTTCCAACGTTGCTTTCCTTTATATAAATTTGAAGCCGAATCTGATTCAAAGGAGTTAAGAACATATAACTCCTGCTCCATTTTTTGAATGTCGTTAATTATCTCATCACTTATCGCTTCGAACTTTTTAGGATTTCTTGAATAATAATTAAAAGTACTGTCGAATGAAGCTCTGCTGTAACCATATTTTGCGATGGCCTCGTTATAATAATTCGTATCCTTGAGACTACTAAGCCTGTTGAAATTAATGTTATAATAGCTATCCACTAATTCAAGTTTAATTAGTATTTCCTTAAACTTATCTTTAGGGATAGTGTAATTTGTCTTCTTTTTACAGGAAAAGGCACAAAGCAATAGTGAAAGCAGTATAATATATCTCATACCGCAAAGTTATTTCTTTTTTCTACCTGAAGCTTTTTTTAAGGAAGAGAAATTTACACCAAGGCAAAATTCAAACGATCCTGTCGTATATTGTCTGATGCTACTGACGGCATAATCATACCCGCACCCAATAAAGTATTTGTCATACGTGTAACCTAATACCAACGATATGGCATCCCCTGTACGAAACGCAAGACCGCCCCACAACATTCTCTGATAAATAACCTTAGCATTGAACTCTAATTGGTATTGCGCAGGCACCACTTTCTGAATTATTAAAGTAGGTTCCAAAGCCAGATCCTTAGTAGGTTCATAGTGATATCCACCAAAAAGATAAAAGTGACGGGCCAATCTGTTCAATTCGGGGTCCGGATCTTCAGCAGAAAGTTTTATTTTATTGTTCAATAACTGAAGCGCGGAGAAACCGGCAAAAAAATTGGAATTCCAGACATAAATACCCATGGAAGCGTCGGGTACCATTTTTGAATATAATATTTTTTGCAAAGCCGGATCCGGGGTATCATCATGGAGGTCAATTTTAGTACCATCCACTTTATATTGCATAATCCCCACACTAAGCCCCATGGATACTCTTATATCGGGAGTTGCTGCAATGTTGTATGCGTATACCCCATTAATTCCGGTTCTGCTTGTTGGTCCGGTTATATCATTATAAATGGTACCGCCATAGCCCATACTTTTTGTGCTATGCGGCCCATAAGCACTTATTGAGTTTGTAATAGGTGCGTCCTTTAGACCCGTCCATTGAAACCTGTGGTTAGTTCTAATCTGGTAATAGTTGTTAGTACCAGCTAGTGCAGGATTGGTTAAAAACGGGTTCAACATGTACAAGGTGTATTGTGGTTCCTGTTGACTAAACAGGGAGCCACATACAGCTAAAATCATCGCTAAAAGGGTAAGTTTTTTCATAGTTTTTTTACCTTACTATAGTTACTGTGCCAGTTAAAGGAGGCAATTTTGGAATGGTTATGACATAATAATAAGTTCCGGTTGGAAGTGGCCGCCCATTGCGGGTTCCATCAAAAGCCTTACTTTTATCATAACCTTTGGATTCAAAAACCTTGGTACCCCAACGGTTAAATACCTCAACCACCATATTTGGATACGCAGAAGCATTATCAATTTCCCATATATCATTAATATGATCACCGTTAGGTGTAAATCCGCTTGGAATTATAATCTTATCGGCAACTTCTATGGTAAGCGTACTGATTTCCGAACAACCTTCCTTTGTAGTACCCACTACTGTGTAAATTACGTTCGCCTCAAGCGTTACCGTTGGAGTTCGGCTGTTAGGATTATCCATAAAATCGCTTGGATTCCAAACATAACTAACAAAACTATCAGGTACTGCTATAAGTTGAAGTGGTATGCCATTGCCAATATGGGTTATATGACTCGTATCCACTCCTGTTGAAGATTCAATACTTATTCCATAATACGGGAATACCTTAATTGTAATACTGTCAATAGCTTTGCATCCAGAAGTATTACTTACTGTAAGATAAAACTTGTTTATAGGGTATTTATCCGTAAGCAAAGTAATTGCGTTTTGAACAGTAGAATCCACTACAAGAGATTTAGGGCTCCATGCATAACTCAGGAAGTCGCCGGCTAAGGACGAAGTTCCGTTTCCCTTTATAACGAATGGTAGATTAGGACACAAAGAAGTATCACGTCCTGCGTCAGCAGTTACCGTATTAGCGGCATTAAGGTTAAACATGGTACTATCTTTACACAAATTTTTGTCGGTGACCGTTACCTTGTATGATCCCACTTTGACATTAATTAAATCTTCTGTAGTTGCTTTGTTCGACCAATTATAAGTGTATGGTTGAGTGCCCCCGGTGGTGGTTACATCAATACTTCCCATGCTGTTTGCATTTGCATTGCAAAGAGGGGATATTATAGATGCAGTGATTGAGAAAGGAACCGGTTGATTTAATATCACAGAATCCGTAAATGTTGTAAAGACACTATCCTGTATAATTACAAGATACCTTCCGGCAGGCAAATTAATAAACGAGTGCGTCAAACTTTTAACCAAAACACTACTGTCTACAGGTCCCTTTATCGTATACCATATCCGCATGGCAGCGCTTGGATCAGTAACGGTAAGGTTAATTTTACCGGCTTTATCGCCAATACATTTAATCAGCGAGCCATTAGTATCAGCTGTAGCAGCCAATGCGGTATCCTTGCCAATAACAATATCTGTATCAGCAGGACAGTTGTAGGTTTTAGTACGCACCATTAAGTTATATGTTTTATTATCCAATCCTGAGAAAGTAGAATCAGGTTGCCAAGTTATTCCACCATCAATCGAGAATTTTATTTGATCCCACGGAGGATTAACATTTAGTACTTTAAGTATTCTGACGGATCCCTTGATAGCACCATGCACATTGGTAACAGTATTATTTATTATCATTTTTGGGATCTCTCCTAAGACCGTATCTCTTGTTTTTACACAACCAGCCCCATCTTTAACATACATTCTATAAGCACCTGCAGAAATACCAACATTAAAAGTATTTGACAATTGATAAGTACCTCCATTTAAAGCATATTGTATTGGAGGAGAAGGATTTCCTATCTTATTTATACTTAAGACAATCGTACCATCATTGCCACCATGGCATCTTGGTTGAGCCATCAATGCCTTATTAATAGTAAAACCGGTAGCTGGTTCGCTAACAACAACTCCAATACTATCAAATCTTGCTATTTCATTATTACCAATTACGTCTTTCACACTCACGTTATATATATTGGCATATACATAAACGGTATCCTTATCCTGATAGGTTGTACCACCATCAATGGAATAGACATACTTTTCAGGAACAGTTACCGGAGGTGTAACCTTAAAGATGATCATGCCGGTATCACCCATACATTTTGCATCAATTGAGGTAACATGAACAGCCATACTTGAAATATAGATCGGAAAAATAGTTGATTTACATCCTCTGGTATCCGTCAACTGAACATAATATTGGCCGGTATCAAGATTGTTAAATGCAAATGTATAAGGACTCGTCAACCCAGTTTGAGACGAAGTTGCTTTGCCGGTCAGGTCACAAATTATTGGGAACAAACCGCTGGCATAAACTGTAATAGTCCCTTTTGTAACACCCATCACTCCTGTATGATGAACAGAGTCAATAACAATAGGCTTGGGAGCCGCTATGGCAACTATACTGTCAATCGAACATTTCGTAAGTGTATCTCGTATGGAAATTGTATAAGGACCACCTATTAAATTACTAAATGTACTATCAGGTTGCCATGCTCCTGCATCGAGTGAAAATTCCAGTTTACTATTGCCGCCTTTAGCATGAACCCGTATTTGTCCCACAGGATCATTTGCACAAGTTGTTATACCAGTAATTCCGATTGAATCAACTACAATTTTCTTCGCTCCCTTTAATGTAAGCGGAGGCCAAGAAACTTCACATATATTTCCAAAGTCTCTTACTTTCAGATTATAAACATTTGGTAATAAGCCGAGGAAACTGGAATCAGGCTGCCATGTACCACCGTTATCCACAGAATATTGATATGGCCGTGTACCACCGGTGACACTGGTAAATCTGATAAATCCGCTATCGCCCGGGCAGATGTAATTGCTGGTGTCGATTTTATTGATGACCACCATGGAAGGTGAAGCAATGGAAATATTGCTAATTGTATCGGGATTACATCCGAATTTATCAGTAGCAACAATTCGGTAATCGTTAGCGGCTAACAATCCGATGAACAATACACTATCATTGGTTGTACGTGAATTCACAAATACACCGCCCTTGTCCAAAACAAAAGTATATGGTTTGGCACCATTCCGTCCGCGTAATCCTATAGTGCCACTGTTTGGCGAGCTACATGTGGCAGTGCCGGTTAATAATGAATCAGCATAGAAAGCAGCTGGCTGAACAATGGTTATGGTGGTATCTTTAGGACAACCGTTGACATCAAAAATATGCAATGGGTAAGAACCTGCCGGCATTCCATGAACTGCCTGACCACTCTTCCGGGTTACTCCATTTAAGGTATATTGTAATTTACCTGTTCCACCTTTTAGATAAACTGTCACACTGGCAGTATCTCCGAAACATTGAACAGTAGCATTTGGTGTAAATTTAATACTATCAATAACGATTGCCGGTGTAGATGTTACGTTTACGAATGCAGTATCAATACATCCTAAAGCATCAGTAGCCACAACAAAGAAACTACCTTTACACAATTCTGCTGTATCACTGTTAGCTATCACCGTGCCGGGGGCAGCTTGATTATACCAGGCGTAACTTGAATATGGTGCTGTTCCTCCACTCACTGTAACAACAGCTTTTACACCTGTATTAATTGCTCCGCAATTATCGCATTTAGTTCTTAATCCCAAAGGAATAACATAATCCGTTGGTTCACAAGTGTATGAAAAATCAGATTGTGTAATCGGAGAATTAATAATTCCGGAAGCATAATTTAATGGAATAGAATCGCCTTTTGAATTCACATCAATAAAACTGATATAGGCCATCTCCAAAACTCCAGGTTTGTAACCGGAACTATTATCACAATCCGTAACTTCAACTTTCCACGCTCCATTAGCCGGATCTTTTCCATAAATAGGGTTCCAAATTCCTGATGCACCGAAGGTGCCAACAACATCCTTCCCTTTATACGAAGGACTACAAACATCGTAAGTACTTGTTGATGGCAATTTTGTAGTAAAGACCACATTTTCATTCATTAAATTGGCAGGACTGTTAACCGTATCAAAGCTATAACATGAAAAATTAGGATCCTTGAGCGTAATTTTTGTTCCATCGGGAGCTACAAGATAGAAACCAAGCGCATTTAAAATCGTCCTATTTTTAACACTTATTCCTACTTCAATTTTAGTTCCTGGTCCTATTAAATATGGCGCTGGAGATCCTATGGTGGCAACCATTTCAGATGTTATTGTAACAATTTTTGAATCAGAAGCCAAACCGCATGTTGCACTTGCTCCATTTAGCGTAAGTGTTACGGTTCCGGCCGACTGATCATTAGGCCCTGGAATATAAGTTGGAGTCATCGTATTTTCAGATCCTCCAATAAAAGTACCATCTCCTGAAGTCGTCCATAACACAGCGGTAACATTTGTAGTAACTGCATCATTAACAATAATATTCCCATTATAACATATACTAATATCAGCACCTGCATCCACAGTGG
>CAYZNC010000124.1:0-15713 GCA_964478555.1 uncultured Bacteroidales bacterium
AACACAACCTAAACGCACTCAAATGATAAAAAGAATATTATGGGCTATATCCGGACATCAGCATGATATCATTATCGAAACCAAAGTAGATAACTACAGGGCTATGATTGTTGGAGCCATATTGCTTATGGTTGGTATCTATGCAACACTTGCCTGGACTTTCTTTTTTTCACTGGTCATGCAAAGTATAGTAATGGCCTTTATGTGCGGATTGTTTGCGGGATTCTTTATTTTATTATTCGACCGGGCACTGATATGTTCGATATCGTATGGTAAAAAAAATATATGGGCATTGTCATTTCGGTTTGCATTGGCCTTGTTACTCGGTGTTTTCTTGTCGCAACCCATTATCCTAAAACTGTACGAACCTGATATTAAGAGGGAAGCCGCCATTTTAATCGATAAAAAGAATCAGGAAAGAAAAATGGAACTGGAAAAAATTTATGCCGTCGAAGTTCAGACGCTGAAACAACGGCAGGTTTTCATTAACAATTCTTTAGACAATAAGCAAAAGCAACTTCTTACCAATGAGCAAGCATTTAAGCAGGAAATGGACGGTAGCGCAGGTACAGGCAGATGGGGTTACAATACAGTTTCGCAGAAAAAGGAAGGGATTTATAAGAAGGACCTGTTAGAATATGAGCAACTAAAACAACAATCGGCTCCGGAACTTAACCGGATCAATGCAAGGTTAGATTCTATCCAGGCAATGATCAACAATCAATATACCTCTTTTGAGCAAGCTACCCAGAATCAGGGATTTCTTATTCAGGCAGAGGCGCTTCAGTCGCTATTAATCAAAGATACTACTCACACACTGCGAAACAGATATTACTTGCTGATGGTTATTCTAACCCTCATTGAGTTATCCGCCCTTCTTTCAAAGCTCATCCTCGATACCAAGAGCTATAGCAGTAAGGTAGAATTTTATATCCAAAAAGAATTACAGGAGACGGCTATCGATAAGGAAATTACCACAGCCAAACAGGAAGCGTATAAAAAAGCAGCACTCGAAAAGGAAACAAAGCTAATTGAAGAATTTTTTACAAAAACAGAATCAACAAAAGCAGAGAAGCTGGATAAAATTGTTGATGATTGGGCTGCAAAAAATGGTCAAACCTACAAAGACGCATGGGATATAGTAAATAAAGACCTGATGGTGCATCATAATCGGTGATTGGTAATCAGGCATCGACACAACCCTTACTTTACCACTGGTAAAATAAACTGTTGCAACAATTCTAAAGGTTGATAAATTAATTCCGGTTTATTCCAATCTATCAAAACGAATAAATTCTATTGAGCATTTCACTTAACGTATGCAAAAAAAAATCAGGCAATCAGAAAAACATGGCAATTCTGACTGCCTGATTGATTGCTAGTATTATTTAAGGCTGAGGTAATCCATAGCCATTGGTAATTGTTCCTTTCGAATTGGTTATTGTTTCGGAAGGAATAGGCCAATAATATCTGGGTGGTTGATCAGTAGAAGTTATTCCTGAGAGGATATTACTGTAATAAGTAGTTGCATTGTTGACAATATCAATACCCCACTTTGTTTTTATATATCCCTTGGCAACTAAAGAAGTAGCCACCGGTCCACTCGGATCGATATAACTGAATAAACCCCGGATAGCCATATTATGTTTTGTGCCTCCAATCTTCACACCCGTTATGCTGCTCCAATTATACTGTCCTCTCCATCCGGGAAAGAGAACTGAATCATTTACATTGGTGCTTTCGAATGTTAATGGGGAGGCCACAGCAACAGCCTGTGTATAAATATAACTTGATATTACATTTCCATTAGCAAATTGGTGAAATCCTTGTGTCTGGAGATCGGCGATCATGCTTTTCATTTCATTCTGAATCGCAATGGCTCTTTCCGAAAATTTACCGGAAAGTATTAAGTCCCAGCGACGGGTCGCTTCTCCAAGAAGTTCTAATTTACGTTCTTGTATTACTGCATCTATCAGAGTCTGTCCCGTTAGTCCGCTGACATTATGGGTAGCATTCCCAAAAGCTCTTTGCCGGATTTGATTAACCAAATCGATTGCTGCCTGATCTTTGCTTCCTAATTCAGCCTTGACCCAAGCTAACTTTAATATCACATCAGCCATTCTCATTACAGGCCAATCGATTCCCGATTGTCTTTGGGATGTGGTATATGGAGGATTCATGCGATTGTCGTCCCATTTATTGGTTGCAATTCCACCAGCAGACTTGGAACCCGGCACAAAAGTAAGCATCACTTCATTACCATCTCCATTACTCCCTGTTACAGTAACGCTGGCATCTCTTCTCTTATCTTGATTTTCATATTCGCCATAATACACTGTAGGTATGATACGAAGAGCAGCAAATGCCTTACATGGAGCGGCGTTAGAAGTACCTCCATTGGATGGTCTGCCAAAAGCATAACCAAATTCGCTATTTACTGCCGATGTCCCACCGCCTTGCATAGTACCAAACTCGAATAATGTTTCCGGACTTATCTGCAAATTTAACTCAGTTTGGAAATGCAATTGATATGGATTATTGGTAGTAGTTCTGGTGTCAGTAATAACTAGTTGGGCAGTTCCCTGATTATCCATAGCTGCCTGGTAGTATTGTTCGGCTATTTGGTAATACTTTAGGTAATCGGTACGACGTGCGTACACGCATCCATGATCCTCAGTACCTTTTTTTGTAAACTGTACATTCTTGTATAAACCATCTACATCCGTACGTATCGTCTGGTAACCTCCTGAATAAAAAGCTATTTCGCCAATTAAGGCGTTGGCAAAGGTTCTCGAGAAGCGTTCAGCAGTTATTCCACCATCTCCTATTTTGTACATCAAAGGTTCTACATTCTTAAGAGCGGCAATTAAAGTATCATAAATATCAAATCGGGAATTTAATGAATAATTTACCACATAGTTATTTTCATATCCGTATGGAACGTCACCGAAATGCTTTACTAATTGGAAATAACAGAATGCTCTCATGGTTATTGCTTCTCCGTATAATTGAGTCCAGGCTGTGGGCTTACCGGCAGCCACATCATTCTTATAAGCCTGTTTACCAACAATGAGGGTAGCAACTTTAGAAGCACGAGCCAGCGTAGCATAAAAACCATTAAATCCTCCACTTACCACATCAATTTGCAGATTTTCAGAATGTAAAACAGCATTTAAATTATTAGAAGAATTTTGTTCCGGATAATATTCTGCGTCGGAGCCAACAGGATCATTCCAATTGTATACTCCCATTGCACAATTCTGGCGGTAATTGGCATAGCACCATGATAAAGTTTTAAACGTTTCCGAAGGTGTGGTTGTAACAAACTGATCGTCTGTATTGGAAGGAGATGATGTTTCCAAATAATCTTTGCATCGTGTGAACGAAAGACACAATGTAATTATCGTTATATAATATATTAATCTTCTCATAATAGTTTACAATTTAATGGTTAAAAATTGAGATTTAAACCAACAACAAAAGACCTCGCACGCGGGTATGAACCCCAATCCAATCCTAAAGTAGGATAAGTTAGATTATTAGTAGCCATTGTTTGATTGGTATTTACTTCAGGATCGAGTCCTGAATATCCGGTAATAGTGAGTAAATTATAGATACTACCGTAGATACGTACACCACTAATTTTTAGTTTCTTATATAAAGCTTTGGGTAATGAATAACCCAGCGTAAGTGTATTTAAACGAAGATATGAACCATCTTCAATTGCTAGGGTTGATGTTGGGACTACTTCATTATAACCTAACGGTAATGAAGCATTCTTATTTGCTGCATTTAAATCGTCGGGTGTTGACAACCTCACAAGTTGACCATTTTGAACATCATAAATTTTATAAGCATTGTTCATGATCGCTAATTTATTCTCATAAACACCAACTTCTTTTGGGCCAAATGTAGTTGCTAATTTATTTAAGTTATAAATTTTATTACCATAGCTCCAAACGAAGAATACACCAAAATCAATATTCTTATAATTTACACCAATATTAAAACCACCCGTGGAAATAGGAGTCATGTCGCCGATAACAATAATGTCCTTATCATCTATTTTCCCGTCACCATTGATGTCCTTAAATTTTGGCAAACCGGGATATGCAATCTGGCCGGCAGGCCGTTCGGTAGCTCCGATTCCATGTATAACACCCAAAATATTAGTCAGATCAGGAACATTCGGGTTTAAAGTATAAACACCATTAGAATAGTTAAAATCATTTGGGGTATAAAATCCGTTATATTTGAGTCCTCTTACTAATCCTACCGGTTGACCTTGTATCAACGTATAGTCGTTGGTTGGATAAGTGCTGGCACTGGCCCAGTTTGTTCCGTAAAGTCCTGTTACGTTGGGAGCAAGATTATCAACATTGTTTCTATTAAAGTTAGCATTACCGCCTACCGTTACGCTCCAATCTCTGGTTTTGATAATGTTAGCGTCAAGGGAAAATTCAATACCTTTATTACTGGTTTGTCCGATATTGGCAAACGTGGATGTGAAACCAGTAATTCCGGGAATTGTCGTCTGCATTAACAAATCCTTAGTAGTGTTCCAATATACTTCAAAAGTTCCCGACAACCGGCTTCTAAAAAAACCAAAATCAACCCCAGCATTACGTGTGATGGTAGTTTCCCATTTTAAATCAGGATTAGCCATGGTAGTAGAAGCTAAATCGTAGTAGGATGTATATTGATGATTCAAAGGATATTTCAACCTAGGGTCTGTTCCTGCTTGCCATAATTGAGACCATAAACTGGAGCTAATTCCATCATTTCCAGCCATACCATAAGAAACCCTAAGTTTTAAATTATCTAACCACGAAATTTGTTTCATAAAAGGTTCTTCGGACATTCTCCAGGCAAAGGCACCAGCAGGGAAGTATCCCCAACGATGAAGCGGCGAAAATTTTGATGAACCGTCGGCACGGAAAGTAAAAGTTAACAAATAGCGCTCCTTTAAATTATAATTTGCTCTTCCAAAGAAAGAAGTAATCCGCACTGGAATGTTCACAGCAGAAGAAAAAGAACTTGATCCAATTGGTTTGGTACCCCCAGGAGGAATAGTTTGGTCGTATTGATTGATCATTGCAAATGCATTGTCCTCAGTAAAATTTGCAGCGAAATGATCTGCTTTTATGGCTATATTGGTTCCACCTGAATTGGTAATTTCCTGTCCTAATAATAGGTTTAGTTTATGGAATTCACCAAGATCTACATTATAATTCAAAGTATTGCTCCAGCGCAATCCCCAGGTATCAGACTTTTGATAATTGTCAATATTACCGGCATAAAGAATATTGCCGGTTGCATCATCGATATAATTATTAGTTACAGGTCCCGACCAGTTTTTTACCTGACCCCAGCTTCTACTCAAACTTAAGTCTGTATGATATGTCAAACCTTTAACGATGCCCCAGTTTAACGATGCAGTATTCAGAAGAGTCCGGGTAATGGTAAGAGGATCAACATCTGAAATACGTGCATAAGGGCTATAAGTATCCCACAAGGTATTTTTTCCAAAATTTTGCATGTTACCTGTCTTTAGTACGGATAGGTCGCCCAAAATATCGGGTGTTCCAATAGGGCGAAAGCGGTAGGAATAAGAGAGAATTGAGCCGTTGCTAGACGTCACACTTTCATTGTCTTTTACATTAGCATCGTTATAACGGGTATCCAGGCTAATATCAATTTTATCAGATAATTTTTGATTGATTTTCAACGATATATTTGCACGTTTTGCATAGGAATTAACTTTCATTCCCTCATCAGTCAGATAATTAATATCGAACAATACTTTTGTTTTCTCGCTTCCTCCTGTTATAGACAAATTGTGGTTCCAGGACATAGAACTTTTGTAAACCTTCTTTTGCATGTCCTTCGCGGGTACATTCTTATAAGCGTCAATACCATCAGTATTAGAGCCGGTATAACCACCGATTGCATATAATTGCTCGAATGGAATTCTATAAGCATCACCATTAGCCGCAGCATTGGCCCAAACATATTTTAAATAATCATAAGGCCCCATATCATTCATGTACTTGGCAGGTGTATTGAATTTTACGTAGCTATTATAGGTAACGGTAGCCCTCCCTTCTTTAGCTCCTTTTGTTGTAACGAGAATTACGCCATTAGCTCCACGGGATCCATAGATTGCCGTAGACGAAGCATCCTTTAATACATCGATACTTTCCACCTGATCCGACGGGACGTCGCTTAATGAGCTTACAGGAATACCATCAAGAAGAATCAAAGGATCATTGCTTTGCGAGATAGAACCTCCTCCTCGTATACGAATGGAAACACTTGCATCTGGACGACCATCCTGGGAAATAATACTTACCCCTGATAATTTTCCCTGCATGGCCTGCGCCAAATTTGGCACGGGAACAGATCTAATCTCGTCGTTTTTTAAGGAAGCCACTGAACCGGTTAAATCTTTCTTTTTTACACTTCCATAACCGATTACTACAACTTCATCAAGATTTCTAATATCGGGTGATAATGAAACATTCAATGTGGCTTGTCCTGTCGGAGAAAGTTTCTCCGTTAAATACCCAATGAATGAAAAAATTAAAACTGAATTTTGATTGGGAACTTCTATTTTATAATTTCCCTGTACATCGGTTATTACACCTGTTGTAGTTCCTTCCACAACAACATTAACTCCAGGTAAAGGCTCTCCTGTACCAGCATCCGTGACAGTACCTTTAATTGTCAATAGTTGAAGACTTCCTTTTAATGGAGTAGAAGATTTCATATTTGCCGATGCATTAACTATGTAACACATCGCAAATATAAATGATATAAGTACTACTTTACTTGAACCCCTTATAAAACGGGGACATGAATAATTGTTTGTTCTCATAAAATTATTAGTTTTTTAGTTTGACAGACGGCCCTTTAACTCAAAAATTAAAATTGGGCTTGTAAATTAATTCACGAATTTTGCAGGTTGTTAGTACCCTGCTGTGTTCAGTAGCTTTTAGGTTATCATGTTAAACCTTATTAGGGGTTAATTTCAAAATTTAAAGATATTTAATACTGTCTTTTTCTTTATTCTTTAAGTATCCATTTTTTTATTCATACTTTATTGTTTTAAAGGTATTTAATGAGCAGGAAATAAAGGTGTGTGGCTTTATACTTTTCGAGTATTTCAAGGGTTATTATTTCGTCGTAAGATTAGTGATTATTATGATAAAATAGAGGTCATAGAATACTAAAAAGAGGGTTTGCACATTCCGAATTTGCGATTTTTTGTGTAAATCAGTATATATTATAAAATAAAGCTTCCTGGAAATAGCCGTGTTTATCATCCAGTTGACTGAGAGAGCGGGGATTTGAAATTGATGACCGTTTAGAGAACGGTACTTAAAACGGTCACGTGAACTCGCGATCCGCCGAGCTGCATAATTTGATTCTTCGATTAATAAAGAAATTACTCGATCCAGGTTGATTTAGATGCAGTTATTTTCCAGTCACTATTTGCTTTTACTAATGTCGTTTCACCACCTTGATATCCATATCGAAAAAGTATTCGCGCCTTTGTTATTGAATCATTAAATAATATAAACTCTACGGATGGGTGTGTGTCTATATGCCAGTACTTACCCCAATGCCCTGGTAATAAATCTGCGTAAGGTTTAAAAAAGCATCTTTTTTTTTGCGATTCTTGTTCTCCTGAATTTGTGCTTAAAAATTGATTTAATGATTCATCATACTCCTCTTCTAAATATAGTACCTCCTTTTTATCTATTTTTAAAGGCGGCCTAAAATGATTGATTAAATACACTTTCAGATTTTTCTTGTTCAATCTTTTTAAAATATCCCATTTGTCTAAAGTATTAAATTCCTGGTTATTGAGCAGTATGTAAATAATATTATTTTGAATTATTAAAAAGCTTGAATCTATTGCATGAAGGTGAAATTTTTCCCACTTTCCAAGATCACTGGGATTTGTGGGTTTATAAAACAATTTGTAAATAGAATAGACAGATTGAATTATTGTTGATTGATTAATGAACTCGTTGCTATTGGGCTTTATGGATCTATTCCATTCCGTAAAAAATATTTTAAGACTATCGGCATTATTCAACGAATAAGCTTTTTGAAGACTTTCTAATAACTGAGCTGTGCTTTTATTTGGATGATAATCATCTTTTATCCTTAATTTAAGTGAATTGTCACAGGATATGATCAAAAAAATGAGAATTACCGTTATAAAAATACGCATGATGTTATTTTTTAATGGTTTCATTTTAATTATTTTATTGAATTTTAAGCATAATCCCGTTCAGATCTCTTGCTTTTCCATCAGGGCCTTTAGCTTTGATGTCAGTAAAGGTTACCCTGTCACCACTGCTCAAATTCCTGATAAGATCTTTTTGGGCATCCGTAAACTTTCGTGAATTAGACTTTTCATCCTGGTAAATACCCCCTTTATTCACAGATACCGTAAATTCAGTAATGGTGAACTTTGCATCAAAATCAAAGTTCTCCAAATCGGCAAGTACAATCTGTTGAGCCAGAAGGATATTTTTCTCAATGGAGCCGCCTTTTTTACCACCTACTTTGGCAACCGGGTCAGGAATTTCTTTTACTCTAAAGACCATCGATCCCATTTGTTTTTTGTTGCCATCAATGTCAGCGATTATCGTAATCGCAGCCTTTCCAGGTAAATTCGGTTTAACTACGAATGAACGCCCACTTTTTAAAATTTGCCCATTACTTATGGTTGGATAAATTTTATTTTCTGCTATACCGGGAATCGAAATAGCCATAGGGTTATCTACACCGAGGTATAAGACATTCATCTTGGTAGCTGAGATTAAAGCATCTGCCTCAGCAACCGTGTATTCAGCGCTGAAATGCCTTTCGATAGTAGGTGCGTCAAGTGATCTCAGTTGTAATACCCCTCCCCATTTCTTTGTACCGTCACTCATTCCGGTAACCGTATAGTTTCCGTGCCCGTTTTCCACTTCAATAGGTCTTCCATCCACCAAAATGGATAGAGCCATGGTACTGTCAAAAGCAGCAAGAAAAATTTGCGCCTTATATTCAGTTCCTCTTAAAACATAGTTTGTATTAGGAATGATGACGGGTTCAAGTTTGTTATATTTAAATGAACCTGCATCAACGCGACTATAGAGATAACGTGTCATCTCGTTTTCGGCATTGCGCAAATCATTTTGTAGTTTTGACAAAATCGTAATTACAGCAATCAATGGCCGGTGTTTAAAATGTTGAACATCCCAGCTCATATGCTCACCTCCAACTGCTCCCGAACTGGTGTCCAAGCTCTTATTAAGGGCGTCAATAATCATCAAGTCTTTTTCGTTTACCATTGTAAGTAAGTGGTTCCTGAAAAGCGCAATTCTTTCTTTTAACTTCTCACCTTCGCCTTTGTTTCCTATCATTATTTTACCAACAGCGTCTATGTCGCCCTTTGTTTGGATTTTTTCCGGATTTAAATGCTGGCCTGCAATCGCAACCGTACCAGGATCAACCTTTTGTACAATCCATATTTTAAGATTATTAATATAATTATCCAGGTCATCGGCCTCTTTTCTGATCAAATCCGCTTTTTCCTTCCAGGGTCTTACCTTATTCGCGTTTGCAATGAAGGACATGTCAAAATCCATGTAAATAAGTTTATTCTTCCTGTTAAAGTTTTCAGTTGTAGCTGTAAGACATTTGTCTGCTATAACAATAGCATCCAGAATATCTCCGGATAAACTATCTCCTGGGTTAACACGATTAATGCAACTGTTGCATGTAAATACATTAAGTACCATGAGCGTACTCATAAAAACCAGAGTAAATGTTCTTTTTTGCATAGTATAAAGGATTAATTGATGGTGCAGTACGAAATTGTATGTAATCTTGAATAGGTTGACACTACGAAAAACACCCCAAAGGGCATTCAGCTAACAAAAAAGCAATGTACGAAACAAAAGCCTGGCGAACAAATAACCAGGCTTTTGTATTTTCTCTTATAAAAGTTCATTTAAACGACCATATTAGATCGTTTCGTGAATTTATTATTGTTTTACGAATTTCAGTACAATACCACCGGAACGAAGAATGTAGACACCAGGTTTCAGATCGATAATATAATAGTAATGATTTGAAATGCTGCTTAATAAGCATAATGCAAATTTAAAAAATCATTGAATTAATCCAAAGGAAATGTAATTATTAGCGTATGTCCCCAGAGCAGCGTTGGAAAAACGAATTCAATGAGTTAGGTCCGAGCGGTATTTGTGTTTGCTACGTTTACATATTCAACAATTTGCCGATATAGCTGATTAATCTCTCATCGGCTAATGATTCTGCCTTCCCGGTTATTAATTCTCCTTTTTTACTTAGTAGCACAGGTTTAAAATGATAATTTCCAAAGGAATTGAATTGAGCCCTGCTGAGCAGATAATAATCGCCTGGAATGCCCGCTTCCTTAATTTCATTTGATGAATTAAGTGAATCCATGGATTGATAAACAAAAACAAAGGCAATATGATCTGCTCCAAATTTTTCGGTTATTTTTTTAAAACAGGGGGTGAACATTCTTTCTACTCCAACAAAGAGCTCACTGAGCATGCATACAACTTTTCCCTTGTATTTTGCTTTGATTTCGTCTAATATATTTTCATCTGTATTTTTATAATGCAAAGTGATGCTTTCTTTAAGTGGGGCTTTACACAAACTATCCCGGTAGTGGTATTCATGATTTATAAACGCTTTTATTGCATTATTCGATACCAGCCGATTAAATTTATCCATGCTTTCCTTAATATAATCATCAGCTCTTTTTTTCATCTGAATAATGGATACCATGGATTGTGATAGCATTATATCAAGAAAAGTTCCTTTGTATTTTTTTGACAGGATATCAAATTCGTCAGATCCTTCTCTGCGTTTATATTCATTAGAGATGCCATAGTTTGGAATTATATTCATGAAAGTACGAAATTCGTGTTCATAGCTTATGAATGAACTGCACATTAAACCCATAGTACTTTCAACGGGGATCTGCTTCATAAAATCGAAATAACTACCAGCGATTTTCTTATCTGCCAGGATATCCTTACGATCATTCTCTTCCCAAAGAAGTGTCACTAGGTTTTCCGCATAGATATAATCAACATAGTAATTTGCCCATTTCTCAAAAATGGGATTAGGGTTGTTCATGTCAATAAATTTTTTTACAAATGCTTTTTCCTTTTCATACCAAGTGGTTCGGTATTTTTTGAAAGCCGAGGCCCCGTTATCTTTTGCATATTGACTGTAAGGATAACTGTTTTCGAAGTTAGCCTTCCAATGTTTCAAAAAATTATCAATTAAATAATTGGTTTCTGCATTGTCCCCGAAATATCGTGCTGCACGCTCATCATTTGTATTGTCCGTTTCGATATATATGTGATCGCCCGGACTAACGTAAATCTTTTCGCTGCTGTAACTTATGCGGATTTCAATATCTGTCGAATAGAACGCCGGGAATTCGAGTCGAAAAGTACCGTTATCTTTAATCACAGTTGAATATGCTTTCGAATCTTGCGAATTTAAAAATAATACATTCTCACCTTTCACCATTACTAAATTGTCATAAGTTTCGCCTGGCATAAATCCGTGTACATAGCCTTCTATTACTACCAACCTGGGTTCTGAGAAAGAGACTATTTTTGATTCCTTTGCGGGATATCTCCTATTTAATTCCTCAACATGCTTCACGGATTCTTCTGCTTTAGCAATCAGGTCTTTATCTTGTGTCATGGTTGTCAGTTGTGTAACCATTTGTTTCAATTCCGATGGCTCTAACTGAAAAGAATTGTTTTTTAAAGTCGAAGCCAGGTAGTACATTTTGGTCTTGCCAGTAAGGTATTTGTTAATGGCAACACCTTTGCTTATATGCTCAAACTGCATTTTCCAGAGGATGTACTGATCGATAAAATCATGATAGTACTCGTATCTCACATCCCTGTCGTTGTTGGGTTTCATATTGTCTATTTCTTTCAAAATGCCTATTGATATGGAGTCGGTGTAAAGCTTTTTGGTAAAATATTTTAACAGGTGTACTTTGTGGTAATAGGACAGAAAATTTTGAAAATAGGTATAGCTCTCTGGCTCCATACCTTTGTGCAAAGTTATTCTATCCAGTAAGATAGCCTGTTTTTGGTAGTTTTGGTTTTCCTGGTTATAGAGGTCGTTAAGGCTAAGATTACGGTCATATAAGCAATCGCAACATTGCTCCAAATTATATCTTTGGAAAAAAATATTTTTTCCAGCTCCTTTACCCGAAAAAACAAGTGTGGAATCCAAATGCCTGGCATCTGATGTTATATAAATGCTATCACCCTCACTTAAAGGAAGCTGCATAAGCTGTATAGAATCATTATCTATGTTAAGCATACAAAAAGTAGGTTTAGGCAAAGAATAACCAATCCTGAAGCTGAAGTTTCCATTGAGAATCGGAGAAGTAAGCGTTTTAACCGAATCATATAAAGCAAACTCAGTTTTATAATGGATGACTAACACGACCTTTTCAGACTTCGTATTACTAATGTTACCGGAAAAAAAGGTGCGGGGTTGAGCTATTGAAGTCATTGCCATCGCAATGCCAGACAGAATTAACAAATATTTTTTCATTTGTATATTTTAATTAATAAATTGGATTCAAATTATTTTATCGTGATATTATAATCCGTTGTGTTTTAAAACCTTTATCGGTAATGATCGAAACAAGATAAATTCCGGGAATAACATCGTTAAGATTTAAATTAAAGCTGTTAAAGCCTGCCAAAAAGCGGGTTTGAGGAATAAGCAATCTCAGTTCGACACCTCCAATATTAACAAGCAATATTTTGCCGTTGACATCAGCCAGCAGGGTAAATTCCAAAGTAGCATTTGTAGTTGCGGGGTTTGGGAAAATTTTCAACTCATTAGTGATTAATGTGGATTTACAGGCTTCGAAATAAGTGCATGATGGTTGTCCGGTTTTTTCATCTGAATTGATGTATTCGATTTCCGCCTTAATATCGTTACTGTATCGTTTAGGTAACGCCTTAAGAAACTCATCGCTTGGATAATACCATAAAACAAGCGCATATTTTCTATTTGCAATAAAGTCCGATACCGGAAGAAGAACCGGGATAAGGGTATTGCATATGCCCGATGTATTCCGGTTATTTTTTTGGGTTTGTCTATCTGCCCAAAGTCCATACGAAGCCTGATTAAGTCCTTTTACATCCGTTATTAAAACGGGAAACATATGCGGGATTTCAGGAATTGTTTCACCCTTTTTCCATTTGGTACCATGTGATCCGGTGTTTTTGCGCAGTTTATATCGAAAGGTATGGGTGGAATCTTCCAGTATAATGCTATCCTTAAATATACCCACACCAATTTTTTGAAGTTCTTCTTTTGCTAACCGCAAATAGTTAATACTATCGAGTATAAGGTTTTTCTTAGGGTCGCAGTAATGTACAATTTGATGCTGGGGATTTCTTCTTTTTACACATTTTATTTCTTGATAAATGCCTTCGAGATATTGATATCTTTCAGGCAAGGCTTTAAAAAATGAGTGCTTTGGAGGAAACCATAAAATTTTTGGAGTATTGCCGACCTCAGCCACAACAGGCACAAGCCTGTCTATTTGATTGTAGAATTTATGTCCCCACCTGTATGTGGAGCAAGCCGTATCCGACAAATAAAAAAGATTGAAATCGAATGTTGTAAACTTTTGGGGATCTGCCTTTGCATTAATCATTCGTATGGAAGTCCTATTTTTACTCTTGTTGTAATAATACAGTCTGTTTTTGTTTACAAACACTCCAAGCTTTAGAAGTTCTTTACGAGTGAGGTACGCCAACAAACTATGCTTATCCACAACGGTATCCTGTGGCCAGTTGCAATTGACATTCTTATTGGTACTATCAGGGATATCTTCTTTTTCCGCAGGACTTGTTAAGGTATCTGACGAAGTATTGCTCAGTTGCTTTTGGCCGGACAGGAGTGTTGCTTTTGTAGTTTTGTTTTCTGTGGGTATTTTTGTGGATTCTGCTTTTTGAGTATCTACTGAATGATTTGAAATTGGGGCACTTTCAGGTTGCCTCATAAAAAAAAACAAAATAAGAACACTGGTTATGATAGCACTTGTTATAATAATATATTTTAAATGAACGATATTGGCTCTAATAGTGGGTTTGGCGTATGCCTGAGGGTTATTTATTACAAGCCGCACCTTCTCTAATCCGTAATATTCCGGCAATTGTTTAAATTGCTCGAAAAACTGTTTTATATCGTCAATGTTGTATCGTTTTTTCATGGTACTTCGGATTATAAAGTAAAAAGCATAGTGGCCAGCTTAATTTGCTCCGGCGTATCCAAAAGGCTGAATAGTTTTTCCCTTCCTCTCTTAATACGCTGCTTCACCCCTGACAAACTACCTCCTTGTATCTTTTGTATCTCTTCGAGCGTTAAATCGTTCATGTAAAAGAGAATGAGTGCTTCAGACATTTTTTGAGGCAGCTGTAAAATCTTTTCATAGATCATGTTAAATTCAACAATCTGTTCCGGATTTTTTCCCAAATCAATGATTTGATGCAGGTCTTTTTCGTTAAACTCAGCTTTAAATTTTTTCCGTCGAAACTTCTTTTTATTCAAATTACTGGCAATAGAAAAAACATAGGACTTGAATAGGCTGATATCCCTTATTTTTTCAAAATTCTCGAAAGATGCCAATAGGGTATCATTCATTAAATCCTCCGCATCTTCAACATTCCCTGAAATTGCCCGGCAAAATTTGGTAAGTTGGTTGTGAACAGGCTCGTATAATTCCAAAAAATGTTGTTGTTTGGCTTTTTCCACGCGTGAATAAGTTTTGTATATATAAGTTCCGTAACTCAATAAAAAAGTTACATAGTTAGAAAAATATTTTATTCATTAAAAATTTCCATAGTTTTCTTTAGATCTCGATTTTTCTTTCTTTATAATGAGATTAGGTCCTAGTTGACAAATAGATATAGGAGCTAAATACATGAAGAACCGATATTTATTATCGATTTTGCCATAAATAGACATACTTTCCAGTTTTTGGTTGTAGTGTTTTGAAACATCAGGCTTCTTTTGTACAAGAAGCGTTAAACCATAAGGGGTAAAATCTGAATTGAATAAATCCTGCAGCTTAATTTCACAGCTCCAGTTGATATCAAGCGGCTGAATCTTGCAATAATTAAACTTTTACTTAAAGTCGTACGACTACTGGCGGAGAGTGTTTTGATTACTCATTTACCACATTTATTGTTATATTCTGTTACAATCTTTTCGAGGGCGTCCCGACCATAGACTCTGTCGTTTATCTTTTTCATCAGTTCGTCACAATCTGTTATGTACTCATTCATATCTTTTCTAAAACTTAGTGAACGTGGAGAAAATAATTTACCTCCTTCTTTCTCAAGAATGAAATCCGATGCAACACCTCCGAAACCAACCATGCCATTCATTCCCGGAGAGGCAACATAATAATAATATTTATATAATTTCAATTTACCATCGATCAGAAGCCGATAAAAAATATACACACTGTCTTCTTCAATTTTCGTATGTTTTGAAATCATCCTAACTTTCTTATTTTGATAAGTAAATACAATTTCTTTAACAAGTTTTGGATTTAATTTTCGACTTTCGTTATTTTTATCAAAAACCTTAAT
>CAYZNC010000125.1:0-15692 GCA_964478555.1 uncultured Bacteroidales bacterium
TATAATAAAACCAGTTATGGATATTCGATTAATTATTTTGATTTGTTTCATGTCATGCTCCAAAAGAAATTTCATTTGACAGTTCATTTTCATCATCAGCTGTAAGCGGAAAATAGGTTTTAAGTTTTTCTCCGATCATGTGTATACCCACTGTAAGACCACTCACAAAATCATCTTTTTTGAAATTTTCGGCCATTACAATTTTAATTTCGTCCCAAAATCCCTCCGGAACTTTGGCATTGATACCGGCATCGCCCAAAATAGCAAATTTACGATCTTTAACTGCAAGATAGATCAGTGCTCCATTGCGTAGCTGCGTTTTATGCATTTTCAACTTTTTGAAAATCTGAGCAGCTCTGTCAAGAACGTCGCATTTGCAGGAACTTTCCATATGCACCCTGATTTCTCCGGAGGTGGCATTCTCTGCATCAACAATAGCCTGTACAATGGCTTCCTGTTGTTCTTTTGGTAAAAATGTTTTTATTCCCATAGCTTAATTAAACTGGACTGAGGGAGCCTTTGATGCGTCTTTGTCGGCTGTAAAGTAAGGTTTCTCTTTAAAACCAAACATAGATGCCACAAAGTTTTTGGGAAATTTAAGAATATAGGTATTATATGCTTTTGCAACTTCATTGAAATTACGACGCTCCGTTGCAATTCTATTTTCAGTACCTTCCAATTGAGATTGTAATTCTTTGAAGGATTCAGTAGCTCTTAATTGAGGATATTGTTCAACTGTAACCAATAATCTTGAGAGCGAAGAACTCACTCTTCCCTGAGCCTCCTGAAATTGTTGCATGTTTTGTTCTGTCATTTTCGTAGGATCAATAGTAACTTGGGTAGCCTTTGCACGGGCCTCGATTACCTGAGTAAGGGTGGATTTTTCAAAATTGGCTACACCTTTAACAGTGTTTACCAAATTTGGAATCAGATCCAGACGTCGCTGGTAAACTATTTCTACTTGCGACCATGCTGATTTTACGTCTTGATTCAACGAAATCATTTTGTTGTACGAGTGAATTAAAGGAAAGACAAAGAAAAGTAAGATAACTACAAAAACACCAATAAGAATAATTGCTTTTTTCATGTTCAAAGAATTTTAATTAATAACAAATTTAACATTTCGTCTATTTTGAAATGTATAAATCTGTGTTATTTTTGTTAATCAAAAAAGATTAATAATTTAAAACGTATGCAAAGTCCGTACCATGAACAAAAGAGGTAATTATGTCAGGTTAATTGTAATATTGGTGGTAAGTTCAATTTTTGCCATATCGTGTGAAGATAAAACTGATCAAAAAATTGGAGTTGATAATATAACTGACACTTGGCAATGCAAGGAAAACAGTACCTCATATGGACAGTCAACCTATACTGTTGATATTACCAAATCATCTGCGGATTCAACAAAAATATTAATTGATAATTTTTATCAGATGGGAGCCGGAATAAAAGTGACCGCCAAACTCAGTGGCTTTACGCTTAATATTGCAAGTCAAACCGTAGATGGATTCACTATCGCAGGTTCGGGAACCATTTCATCAAATTATAAAACGGTTAACTGGACGTATACTGTGAACGATGGAGCTGAAGTAGATCGCGTCACCGCGGTATATAGCCGAATACCATAGCCTAAAATTTAGGACTCTTTTGGGTTATACAAATCGAAATATCAAATATTAAGTTTTCTGGATTAAAGCTACTGCGTAAGCTGCAATTCCTTCCTCTCGCCCAACATAGCCTAATTTTTCAGTAGTTGTAGCCTTTATTGATATATCATCATCATCCAGGTCCATGACATGTGCAAGTGTTTCCTTCATTTCCGGAATAAATGATTTGATCTTAGGTCTTTGCAGGCAAACAGTAGTATCAATATTGGAAATGGTATAACCTTTTTCCCGAATTAACTGTACGGTGCGGCTAAGTAGTATTTTGCTATCAATGCCCTTGAACTCAGCAGAAGTATCCGGAAAGTGCTGTCCGATATCGCCCAGGTTAGCGGCGCCCAGCAGGGCATCGCAAATTGCATGAATCAAAGTATCAGCATCGGAATGACCCAATGCCCCTTTATGATGAGATATTTGAATGCCCCCCAGGGTAAATGGCAGGTTTTCGACTAATGGATGAACATCGAATCCAAACCCAACCCTAATCTTCATATTATTCTTTTTTAGTTTTTTTGGTTGCTCCGAAATCAAATATCAGGGTAAATCTTAAGGTATTTGCTAAAGGGTTGTTAGCATTGGTAGGTACAAGGTAAGAAAAATCGAGACCAAAGACATTGAGCCTTAAACCGAGCCCTACAGTAAAGAATTTGCGATTTCCTTTGTATTGGTTCTCATGGAAATAACCAGCCCGAAAAGCTAATTGTTTGTGATACCAATATTCCATGCCTAACGAATAAGTAACTTCGTGAAGTTCTTCTGTAAATCCGCCTGGAGCATCATAAAAAGATTGGAATATTCCGCTAACAACAGAAACATTCGGATCTTTACCAGCTCGTATTACTTTATTGTTATTATTGTCTACGGAATCCGCCCAATATATAGGTTGCGTTGGAACCAGCAATTTGTTGAGATCTGCAGCAAAAGTTAGTGAATTGTATTCATCAACGTCAATAGCAAGTGCGCCTCCTAAGCGCATATTGGTTGGTATAAATTCCTTATGAAGATCATCTCCGTAAGATATTTTTTTACCGATATTTGAGATATCCAAACCAAAAGACAGGTTTGCATCCTTATCCGATAATTTTATTTTATTAGTGTAAAAAGCAGAAGCATCTACTGCGAATGACCATCCCGGTTTCGAATCGACTCCGTTTACGGTAGCGCCTGAAGCAAGGTTTGAATTAATGTAACGAAACGCTAAGCCACCACTGATATGCTGACCGAATAGACGGGAATAGGCTGCATCAACTGCCATTTCGTTAGGTTTAGCAGGTTTTATGAGATCGCCCTGATCATTACGGAATTCAACTTCGCCTAAAGAGAAATATCGCAAAGTCGCCGCTACTACTTGTTGTCTGTCAATCCTGTAATATCCTGATAGATAAGACAGATTAATATCATTAACCAAACTATGTAACCAGGGAGTATATGAAAAAGAGGCTCCGAACTTGTTTTCTATAAATGCGTACTTCGCTGGATTCCAATGCATTGAATTAACATCAGGCGAAGTTGCAGCGCCAATGTCAGCCATACCCCCACCTCTTGATTCCGGCGCTATGGTTAGAAAAGGAACAGTAGTTTCAACGGGATTTACAATATCCTTTATGCTTCCGTTTAACTGACCTGTGTTTACCTGTGAAAATACAGGCATAATGGTTGTTAGTATTGTTACTGTATAAGTAGCGAGTTTCTTCAAAATCATTTTACTTTTTTTATAGATGCGACAAATATAATTATTTAGTTAATTCTTAATTCATGATGATCATTTTTTGCGCCTTGCTTAAAACAGATCCCTTTAATGAACGTAATAAAATGCGATAAATGTATATTCCTTGACGAATTTTATTTCCATTTTCGTCTTTCCCATCCCAAAATATTGGCGTTGAGGTATATCCTGTTGATAATAAAGTTGCTTTGAGTTCTTTTACTTTGCCACCAGCCATGTTAAAGATATCAATAGTTATGTCCAAATTCATATCGTTCTGATTATGTTCAAAAAAGAAATTAGTATAATCGCTGAAAGGATTCGGATAATTATATACCTTTTGAATTGAAAGGTTGTCAGCTCCCCGTACAATAAATTTCAAAGTAGCCTGCTCGGAATTGTTAAAAATGTTCCAAATTTTAAAAGTTACCGTGTGCTCTCCAGCCGTAAGTCTTGGAAATTTAAAAGCCACACTTCCTTGTTTATAATTATCGAGGTCAGTTTGAAAATAACTGTTTAAGATATAGATTTGTTTGGAATCATTATCAAGTGTTGCCAAAATGTCATGTCCTAAACTATTTCCACCGGGATTAATTCCATGTTGATCTGAGACCAATGCCAGAAGTGTTGGATACTCATCTGTAATGCCGCCATTTACAAAGGTGGTATCGTTCATATAAAGTTTAATGAATGGCTTTGAATTATCAGCGGATGTATCTAAATTGGCTGATATACTACCTATAACTACTTTGTTAAAGAAACCGGATACATCGTTAACGGAATCATGAGCATAATAATCAATTTTACCTGAACCGAAGTTATAATCTATGTCTCTTGGCATGATAAAATTAAAAGTAAATTTCCCGTTTTTAATCGTCTCCTTACCTTTAAAAAGAATATTATTCTGTGCATAAAAATCAAAAGGAGTTCCATTATCATTGGCAAGTGTGGTTATTTTTTTAGCCTTATCAAATACCGTTGGATATAGAATGCCGTTAAAATCAACAACGCCCGCCCCATTTTCGTCCGCAATATGTCCGCAAATAGTAATCGAACTATAGGCATTAAGCGTATCAACGGGATCTATAGGTTTATGATTGATACTGTCGGTAACTATTCCACAATATTTTGGATATGCGAGGCTTAAAGCGGGGTCGCCCAGTAAGGTAAAGCAAAGTTTATTCACATCGTTGCTTGAGCCGTTCTTGGTTTTTCGAACAATATCACCAAGTCTGAATGCACTATTATCGCTGGTTTTTGCAAAAGCGTTCTGATAGAATTGCAGATTTAATTCATAATTAAGGTCGGCATATACCACGCGAGTTGTAGTAATAAGGCCTATACCACCACCATCCGGATTAAGTAACACCATTTCACCTGCCGACCTCTTTTTAAAATCATCGTATCTGCCAAATTCACAAGTGGCAGTTACAAATAAGGGGTAGAGATCATTTTTCCATTGATTGATATCGGTCACTGTTACAATTTGTTCTGCAGCCAGTCCTGTTTCTCCCCCATGTCCAATATAATTTACAATTAAGGTGCCTCGATTAAGTTGGTTGAGGAGATCAAGCGTAACATCAGGATATCGTTGGCCAGTGGAAGTAGATATCTGTGGATAAGCATCGAGGTAGATTTTTTTTATGTTGAGCGAAGGATAATTATTTGTAACATAGGTAGCAAGCTGATCGGCTTGGCTCATGAACATGTTTGCTTCCTCATCATCGGCAACTATACAGAGTCTATTCCGCCAATCGCCAAGAGTTTTGTGAGCAATGTAACTTTTTATCTTATCAACCACATTTTGCGCTTGATTAGCAGTATCAGTTACCGGTAATCGGCCGATTCCAATATCAAGCAGGCCTGTGGATATGTTTTCATTGTCATCGAGCAATCCAAAATAATCGTCAGATACATAAGAATAAGACGGAGACAATGAATTTTCACTTTCATAAGTCATGATGTAATTTGAATTATGCGAGGATACCGGCGTTTTATTATCATAGGAACCATCTCCGAATAACAAAAGATATTTAGGCATGTCAGCTGCAGAGGTGGATTTGTCGTATAACATTTTCATGAAGTTACGGATAGCTGCGGGATCTGGCATTCCGGAGGAAAATTCATTATCAATCTGATCAGGAGTAACTACAACAGTGGTAAGGCCATCTTTCTGAGAATGAAGGTCAGCAAGCTCTTGTGCCTGATTAAGAAACTTCTGATGGCTTATAATGACCATATCTATGTTGTGTAAACCATGCAGATTCTGTACATCTATTTTACCGTTGTTTTCGGTGAGAAATATGGGGCGCAATAAATTTTTTTGCGGATCAAAAGCAATGTACTCATGCAATTGATCTAAGGTTGCATTAAATGAGAAAATGGAGCCCTGGGTGGTTCCGCTCAGCTGATTAACTTCGTGTAAATCAGTAATATCCCACACCTGAACATTGGCAGCAGCATTAGAAATACTAAACGACCCTGTATTACCTTTACTTATGGAACGTGAATCGCGGAAAGCCAATTGCGATGTGTACATAGCAAGATTTTCCCGCGCAGCTAAACTTAAATAGCCCAACCAACCTTCCGCCAAAGAATTTCCATTGTTATCAAAAGCAACATTGATGGTAATATCTTCCAAACCGGAATTGAATGTGTTATTGTAGGAAACAACGTTTGCGAAATCAGTAAGGGTCCCAAGATCAACCGGTTGAACCGAAACAGATCCTATGGACTTATTGTTTTGCTGAAAACTAAAAGAATTGACACTGTTTGATCGCCCAACAACCTGAGCTTCAAATTTAACAGGCTCTGTACCTATAATGCCGGGAAAATTGAAAGGAATAAGAACACTCCCGCTAAATTTATAATCCTCTCCATACCATTCTCTTCCGGATCCAAGCAGGTTGTTTGTATTTTCTTCGTGGTAATCCAACGCATCAAAAGAATTTACCTGAACTGTTGGCGTGTTAATTGGCGGTGTTGTTTGGGTAATACGTTTTCCTCCAGCCGATTCTGTTATATAATAATAAGTATAGTCGCTAAACCTGTGTTTATGGTGAGAATATGAATTTTTAACGGTATCATAACTCCAGGTAACCGGTCCTTCCGCATAAAATAAGATGTAGTTAGTCATCATCATTACCGGAATCTCTTCAGGCTCGTCCGGAACGTTACCGGTATAAATTTCTGATAGCATTTTGCCGCCGTTACCAAATATACGCACCTGTTCCGGATTCTGGATCCCTAAGTTTTTAAGATCGGCAAATGTTATCTGATATACACCACTTTTATTTACTTCGAACTTATACCAATTGCCACTACTAAATATAGATTGTTCGGCAAACCTTTTTTGAGCTCTGGCTGATTTTAACAGTGTTTCACCTTTATCCGGTAAAACTTTCAGGGAAAAATATTTAAGTCGTTCAATTTTCCCGCTATTTGCATTTTTCCGGAAGGGCGCGAACGAATAGATCAGGTAGGAAACTTTCCGCTCCTTTGCAATGGAGTAATCGATAACAATACTATCCGTTAAATGTGCGGTCGGAGAAATGGCTATCATTTCTTCAACCGGTAATTCCTGGTAATAAGTTTGTGTTAAAAGCACATGGCCGGATTCAGAGGCATTAAGTTTTACCTTTCCTTCATAAGTTGGTAGAACCGAATAATTACCGTGGTAGGCAATATTGGAAAAATTAAACAAATACTTAGTTTCTCCTGAAACGGTATCGGAAATTTTCAGGAGGGGTCTCCAAGTGATTGAGTCTGAAAAATTTATTTCTTGCCCTAAAACAGAAATGTTTAGGAAGCCCACGATCACAATCCAAAAAATAAACCTGATGCTACGCATCTTTTTAAAGTAAATCAATGACCACTTTTTATTATTAGTATCTTTTAAATAAACGAAAACAAATATAGAGTTATTGTAGTTTAGTGTGTCAATAAAATAATAATTAGAATAAGTTATTCGTTATTGATCAAAAAAAACAAGAAATCATAGCTATAGTGATAATTAAGTATTTAATTTATCTTGTCTTTAGAATAGAGCTGCATGAAATTTCTTTTGTTAATTAATAATCTATATCATTGCAAAATACTTAAACCCCGATATTTATTGGTAGGAATGTTTATTTTTTACACCGGATCTGTCAAACTTTCAGCACAGGATCCTGTGTTTTCGCAATTTATGTTTAATCAGCTATGTTTTAATCCGGCCTTTGCCGGGTCGTTGCCTTATCCGCGTTTTACATCAGGTTATCGCAATCAATGGCCTGGTTTAGATAGGGCTTATGTGAGTTATTATGCATCTTACGATCAATTTGTAAATTGGCTCGATGGAGGTGTAGGCGTAAATATTTCACGAGACGTTCAGGGAAAGGGAGTTTTCTCAAAAACAGCCATGGATCTGATGTACAGTTTTCCGATTGAGATTAACAGAGATCTTATTGTTAGTCTGGGACTTCAGGCCAGTTTGGTGCAAAAAAAACTTTCAGCGTCTGATTTAGTCCTGCCCGATCAGAATCCTTATGAGAGTTCAACACAGCAAGAGTTTATTCCCAACCAGGATAAGTTATATCCCGACTTTTCTGCGGGTACAACTTTTCGTATCAAAGAACAATATCAAATAAATTTTTCCGTTTACCATTTAAATAAACCTAATGAAATGATTGGAACAGAACAGAAATTTTCAACGCCTGTAAGCTGTGATATCCAGTTTTTCGGACGATTTCCGGGAAACCAGAATAGCAGGAGTGAAAAAAGTACGACAACGCTCCAACCCGGTTTAATGGCACAGATACAAAAAGCTAACACATACGTGGGATGGGGTAGCAATATTACTGTTTCTCCGTTTATAGGAGGCATATGGTTAAGGAATAATTTATCCTTGAACCTCAATACTTTTATTTTTTTAGCTGGATATACACATTCTGGATTATCGCTGGTGTATAGTTACGATTTATGGGTCCCGAAAAACGATCAGGGCATTAAAAATTATGGGGCTCACGAGGTAACCTTTATTTATCTTTTTCAGTATAATGACCCGAGGAAAAAAATGCGAATTGTAAAATGTCCCAAATTTTGATAAAATTGCAGCCTCAAAATTGCTCAGACAAGAAAAAAATTGATTATATTTGATAATAAAAACATTTTATGTTATGAAATACAAGGTTTGTTTTTTAACTTTCTTAGCTGTACTACTAATAGTATCAGCGGGTTGTGCCGGCGGAAAAAAGAAAAAAGGAGTTTCAGCCACCACAGGTTGGCAGTACAATAATCCAGATAACGGTGGATTTGAGGTAAAAGAAGGCGTAGAACAGGAAACTGGTCCGAACCTGGTTTTTATCGAAGGTGGTACATTCACCATGGGTAGAATAGAGCAGGACATAACCTACGACTGGAATAATGTACCTCGCAGGGTGACCGTAGAGTCGTTTTACATGGACCAGACAGAAGTTACCAACGTAGACTATCGAGAATATCTCTACTGGCTGTCCAGAGTATTTACTAACTATCCCGAAGTATACCGTAAAGCTCTTCCGGATACATTGGTTTGGAGAAGCCCGCTTGCATACAACGAACCGTATGTGCAGTATTATTTCCGTCACCCTTCCTACAACGATTATCCTGTAGTAGGTGTAAATTGGCTTCAGGCTAATGACTACTGTGCATGGAGAACAGACCGCGTTAATGAAAATATTCTCATCCAACAGGGAATCCTGGAAATGGATCCTAACCAATCCGGAAATGAGAATTTCAATACCGATTCATATTTGGCAGGTCAGTACGAAGGTGTTGTTCGTAAAAACCTTCCGAGTTTGGACCCTAAAAAAGAAGATCGGAAAGTTTCAATGGAAGATGGAATATTGCTTCCGAAGTATCGGCTGCCAACCGAAGCAGAATGGGAATATGCCGCTTATGCTTTGATTGGAAATTCATATGATGAAAGAATATATGAAAGAAGAATATATCCATGGAATGGCCATAATGTAAGAAATGATGCCAGAAAAGTTCGTGGACAAATGAGAGCAAACTTCGTTCGTGGTAGAGGTGATATGATGGGTGTAGCGGGAGCTCTAAACGATGCAGGAAGTATTACCGTTCCAGTTACTTCATTCTGGCCCAATGATTACGGTCTTTATTGCATGGCTGGTAACGTAAACGAATGGGTACTGGATGTATATCGTCCTCTTTCTTTCGAAGACTTTGACGAATTCCGCCCCTTCCGTGGTAACATTTTTGAAACTCTTGAACGTGACGAAGAAGGTAACGTAATGGAGAAAGATAGTCTTGGCCATTTAAAAACCAGACCTGTTACAGAAGCCGAAGCTACTCAAAAATGGAGAAGATATAACAAAGCAGATTACCGTAACCATTTGGACGGTGACTATGCATCAAGTATCGATTATGGAAATGCCGATGCAGATAAAAGTCCTGGTTCGCAACGTATGTATTCTCAAAAACCATCTGATATGTCATCCCTTATCAATGATAACGTGCGGGTATACAAGGGTGGTTCATGGAGAGACAGAGCTTATTGGTTGACTCCTGGGTCAAGAAGATTCCTTGCTGAAGATCAGGCAAAAGATGATTTGGGTTTCCGTTGCGCTATGACTCGTGTTGGATCCTCTGTGGGATACGGCAAAAAAGGCAAATAAAATGTTTTTAACAATAAATATTATAAAGAGGGGCTCAATGCCCCTTTTTTATTGAATATGAAGATCGAAGAACTATATCAAAAATGTGCGAAGCATTTGGATGTTACAACCGATTCGCGGAATGTAAAACCCGGTTCTATTTACATAGCCCTAAAAGGTGACCGGTTTGATGGAAATGCTTTTGCAGCTCAGGCACTGGAAAGAGGTGCTGAATTTGCTATTATTGACAACAAAGCATATGCGATTGATCATCGTACCATTTTGGTTGAAAATACCTATGAAACGTTAAATAAATTAGCTAATTATCATCGTCATAAATTACATATTCCAATTATCGCAATTACAGGCACAAATGGGAAAACAACCACCAAAGAACTGATCCGGGCTGTGCTGTCACAACAATTTCATGTGTACGCTACAGCAGGAAACCTGAATAACCATATAGGTGTTCCCTTAACGTTGCTGACAATGACGCCTGAAATTGAAATAGGCGTTGTGGAGATGGGAGCAAATCATCCCAATGAAATAAAACATTTATGCCATATAGCTGAGCCGGATTTTGGGTTAATTACAAACATAGGCAAGGCTCATCTGGAAGGATTTGGTGGTTACGAAGGCGTAATCAGGGCCAAGAAAGAATTATATGACTTCCTTACCGCAAAAGAAGGAACTATTTTTTATAATTCAGACAATACCCTGTTAACTTCATTACTTAGCAAGGATTATGTTAAACTTGTTCCTTACGGATTGTCGTCGGGGAGCCGGTTTGTAGGAAAAATAACCGGTATCGATCCTTATCTACAGGTAGCTATTGAGTTAGTAGATCATAAGGCGAATGCAACGAACATAGCAACCAATCTGGTGGGCGAATATAATATTGAAAATGTTTTGGCGGCAATTTGTATTGGATTATATTTTAACATTTCAATTCAAAAAATTAAAACCGCTATTGAAGGATACATCCCTACCAATAACCGCTCTCAATTAACAAATACAGGCAAAAACCGACTGTTACTCGATCATTATAATGCCAATCCTTCGAGCACTGAAGTAGCCATAAATAATTTCTTAAAACTCGAGGGAACCCATAAGGTGATTGTACTGGGAGATATGCTCGAACTGGGAATAGAATCAGAGACAGAACATGAGCGGATTCTTAAATTGTTAGGTGGTTTGCACAATGTACAGGTATTACTGGTGGGAAAAAACTATAAGGCGTTAGCGCCTAAACACGGATTTAAAGCTTTTCTTAATTCCGAAGAATTGCGGACATGGCTCGCAGATGACCCTATCGATCAGAGCTTTGTTTTAATTAAGGGTTCCAGAGGGATACAGCTTGAAAAGATTATAGATATGTTATAAGGTTTTGTTTTATTGAAAAGCATTTTTGTCTAGATTTTATATTATTGCATTTCTGTAAAGGTTAATTATGGTTAGGACTTAAAGATCATAAAAGTTGTACGGACGAATTGTTGCAGTTACCTTCTGAATAAAGAAACCGTTAAGGATATTGAATTTAAACTTTTCCAGCTAATATTTGTATTTAGTGCAATTAATTAAGAATGCAAAAACGATAGGGGTAAAGTTGTCACCTTTTTAGAATTACCTCATAATTCTTTTTAGTATCTTTATCTTACTTTACCTTTTGCTGGCGTATGCAACTGAAGCATAATAATATTGCAGATTTCGAAAAGTATAATTTCAATGAAGCGGATTTCAACTTATTAATGCAAAAACGCATCAGAAAAGTTTTGCTTATATGCAGCAGTTACGATGCATATATGCTGGAAGAAGATGGCCGGATCGATGATCAGATTTTTAATGAATATGTTTCTCTTAATCTAAGTCAGCCACCCGTTTTTATTCATACGGATTCGGCAAAAAAAGCTTCTCAGATCTTAGCGTCGGAAAATATTGATCTGGTAATTGAAATGCTTAGCATTCCAGGAGTAGACACATTTGAACTCGCCAACCATATAAAAGCCCAATATCCGGAAATTCCTATAGTTGTGCTAACACATTTTTCCCGGGAAGTATCAATCAGACTTAAAGATGAAGATCTTAGCGCCATTGACAACGTTTTCTGTTGGCTCGGTAACGCCGAATTGCTGCTCGCTATTATTAAGCTTATCGAGGACCGCATGAACGCGGAATTTGATGTTGAAACGGTAGGAGTTCAAACGATTCTTTTAGTGGAGGATTCAATCCGATTTACGTCTGTTTATTTACCTGATCTTTATAAGATTGTATTTTTGCAATCGCAGGAATTTTTGAAAGAAGCACTCAATGAACATCAGGTTAGGCTGCGGAAAAGAGGTCGTCCCAAAATACTTCTGGCTAAGACCTTCAATGAAGCATTGGATTGTTACGAAAAATATAAGCATAACATGCTTGGCATCATCTCCGACATAAGTATCAAGGAAGACACGCAAAAACCGGAAAAAATCAAAGGCGGGATTCAATTATGCAAATTGATCAGGGATGAAGACCCTTTTATGCCATTTGTATTTCAATCGTCGGATATTGAAAACGCAAAAATTGCTAAGAAACTTGGGGTCGGATTCATACATAAATACTCCAAAACCTTATCTATCGATCTTAATAACTATATTGTAAGTCATTTCGGGTTTGGCGATTTTATTTTTCGCGACCCACAAACTATGAACGAAATTGCAAGAGCTTCAGACCTTGTATCATTGCAGGAACTCATTAACACGATACCCGACAATAGTCTTGCTTTTCATGCTTCCCGTAACGAAATTTCAAAATGGTTGAATGCGAGATCATTATTTCCTATTGCAAAAATGTTTAAGCAATTAATGCCTTCTGATTTCGAGAATATCACTGAGGCTCGCGATTTTATTTTTAAAGCTATTGGGAAGTACAGGTTTAGCCGTGCAAACGGCGTTATTGCAAAATTCACACGCGAAAAGTTTGACGAGTATCTTTTTTTCTCGCGTATTGGAGAAGGATCAATAGGAGGTAAGGCTCGTGGTCTTGTTTTTATCAATTCAATTATAAAAAAATACAATATCAGTAGTACCTATCCCCATGTGGATATCTCTGTTCCACGTAGTGTTGTGCTAACCACGGATATTTTTGACGAATTTATGGAACGAAATGACCTTTATAAAGTGGGTCTCTCGGATTTTCCCGATGATGAAATTCTAAAGCGCTTTGTGGGAGCATCCTTACCGGCTGGCCTTATAGATGATCTTTTGGTATTTGTAAAGTTTGTTAAAAATCCGATTGCTGTTCGTTCTTCTAGTAAACTGGAGGATTCACAATATCAGCCGTTTGCCGGCATTTACAACACCTACATGATTCCTACCATTGAAACAGAGCCTTATAAAACATTGAAATTTCTTACGGATGCAATCAAAAGTGTGTATGCCTCGGTATATTTCAAGAGTAGCAAGGCATATATGGCTGTAACATCCAATATTATCGACGAGGAAAAAATGGGAATCATTCTTCAGGAGGTTTGTGGCAATTATTATGGAACCCGGTTTTATCCTACGCTTTCCGGTGTTGCCCGGTCCATCAATTTTTATCCTGTAAAGCCGGAAACATCAAATGATGGGATTGTTAATGTGGGCTTTGGCCTTGGTAAATATGTGGTTGATGGTGGTGTAACACTACGCTTTTCACCAAAGTACCCTCGTAATGTGCTTCAGCTTGCTTCACCTGAGGCTACATTAAAGGATACCCAGAAAACGTTTTATTCTTTAGACTTATCAGCCGGTAATTTTGTGCCAACTGTAGACGATAGTGCTAATCTTCTGAAGCAAAAAATAAGCGAAGCTGAAAAAGACAATGCTTTGTCCTATGTGTCCTCCACGTACGATTTGGAAAACAACATGATTCGTGAAGGCATTGATCAACAAGGCAAAAAGTTAGTAACGTTTTCCAATATACTTCATCACAATACCTTTCCACTTGCCGAAATATTGGATACAATGCTCGAAATAGGGCAACAAGAAATGGGCAGCCCGGTAGAAATCGAATTTGCAGCCAATCTGGATGTCCCTGAAGGGAAGCCTCCTATATTTAATTTTTTACAGATAAGGCCCATCGTTGTAAATGATCAACGCATAAATTTTAAACTCGATAATATCGATAAACAAACTTCCATTATTTTCACGCATACGGCACTGGGTAACGGAAGTATCGACAATCTGTTTGATTTGGTATACATCAAACCCGACACATTTAAAGCCTCGGATACCCTGAAAATCGCTGTAGAACTTGAAAAACTGAACGCAAACTTCACCCTATCAAAACGCAATTATATACTGATTGGTCCGGGAAGGTGGGGTTCGAGTGATCCCTGGCTGGGAATCCCAATTCGATGGCCTCAGATCTCAGAGGCAAGGATCATTGTCGAATCTGCTTTGCAAAATTATCAAATAGAACCAAGTCAGGGAACACACTTTTTCCATAACCTCACCACATTTCGGGTAGGCTATTTTACAGTAAACGACCTGACCAATCAGGATTATTTCGATATTGAATTCCTGAGTGCTCAAAATTCTGTATTCGAGAATGATTACATAAGGCATTTGCGGTTTGAGCAACCCATGAAAGTGTACATCGACGGGAAAAACAATACCGGAGTGATCTTAAAGCCTGGTTTTGTACTTTGAAAATATTAATACACTAAACAATATTGCTATGAATATTCAAAAAATTTTAGCAGACCTTGAAAGGCGTAATCCAGGTGAACTTGAATACCTGCAGGCAGTGCGTGAAGTGCTGGAGTCTATCGGAGATACATATAATGCAAATCCACAATTTGAATCGGCCAACATTATAGAAAGGCTAGTGGAGCCCGACCGGGTGCTTACATTCAAGGTGCCATGGATAGATGATCGTGGGCAGGTGCGTGTGAACAGAGGGTATCGCGTTCAATTTAATAATGCAATAGGGCCATATAAAGGTGGCTTGCGATTTCACCCCAGCGTAACCCTCAGTATATTAAAGTTTTTAGGTTTCGAACAAATTTTTAAGAATAGTCTGACAACCCTTCCGATGGGCGGAGCCAAAGGAGGCTCTGATTTCGATCCTAAAGGAAAATCAAACCAGGAAATCATGAGATTTTGCCAGTCCTTTATGTTGGAATTATGGCGGGTGATTGGTCCTGAAACCGATGTCCCCGCGGGCGACATCGGAGTGGGAGGCCGCGAAATAGGTTTCTTATATGGTATGTATAAAAAGTTAACGCACGAACACAATGGAGTGCTAACCGGAAAAGGGAATAACTGGGGAGGAAGTTTAGTTCGTCCGGAAGCAACTGGCTTTGGAGTTGTTTACTTTACCAATGAAATGCTGGCCTCGCAGGGAGAAACTATCAAAGGCAAAACAGTTGCTGTTTCCGGTTTTGGTAATGTAGCATGGGGTGCCGTAAAGAAAGCAACTGAGCTGGGAGCGAAGGTTGTTACTCTGTCGGGCCCCGATGGATATATTTATGACCCCGATGGTATTTCTGGTGCAAAAATCGATTTTATGCTTGAATTGAGATCGAGTAATGAAGATATAGTTCGTCCTTATGCTGAAGAATTTTCAGGTGCCAGATTTGTAGAGGGCAAGCACCCCTGGGAAGTCAAGTGCGATATAGCCTTACCTTGTGCCACTCAAAATGAAGTGAACGTGGAAGATGCTGAA
>CAYZNC010000126.1:0-15627 GCA_964478555.1 uncultured Bacteroidales bacterium
AGCAGGGATTTTCTCCTGCAGGCCTGTAAATATAATACCAAAGATAGATTACTCCCTTATCGTGGAGCATATTTATAAAATCTTCCGATAACGCCATATCAATATTAGACTTGCAAACGCTTATTGCAACACCGGTTACAAGTTTATGTTTAACCGAAATATTTACAGCTCGTAACGTTCGTTCGTAAACACGCTGGCTACCTCTGCGAATATCTGCCACCTGTTCGTTTCCTTCAAAACTGATCAGCGGTGTAACGTTGGCAATTTTGCGAAGCTGTTCCGCAACTTCATCATTAAGTAGCATCCCGTTGGTAAAAAGCTGAAAGTAACAGTCGGGATGTCCTTTAAAGATTTCAAATAAAGATTCATATAGCAAAGGTTCGCCCCCCAGTATACCAAAAAAATAGGAGCCGTGTGCCTTGCTTTGTTCTATTATTTTGTTAATGGCAGTTAAATTAAGGCTTTGATTGCTTTCTGTTTTGGAAACCCAACATCCCTGGCAATTCAAATTGCAATCGTTGGTTACCGAAATGAATTGAAAGGCAGGAAACATTTCGCCCTTTTTCTTTCGCTTTTGGAATTTTTGAAATCCAATCAGGCCCTTCCATCCGAAATTGAACAGAAACTTGCGCAGACAGGTTCTATCAGTCTTCCACAGGTTTTTAATTAATGACATGCGTACATCCTTCTATTTATTATTCTTTTCATTCAAAGCTTTTTCACGTTCCTCCAATGCCTTGTTCATAGCTTGGCCTTTTATAATGGACTTACGTTTTGCTTTACGTAGCTCCAGTGTTTTATAGATATCACTCCCTAAAATTGAATCCATATCCTTGCGTTGACGCTGTTCTTCCTCCATTTCATCTACAGTTTCAGACCCGCCAATAGCTCCTCCTCCGGAGTACTTCGGAAATACGATGGCTATCTGGGGGCATAAACGGGCACAGGCAGGGCAGTTATTTTTACAATTCGTCGGATTAACGACACTGATTTTTCCTTCACGCTTTTCATATACACTAAAGAGACAGAAATCTGCACATTGCCCGCACGATGAACAACGGGAGTAGTCAACCAGTGGATACCAGGAAGGCCATTCAGGATCACTTTCTATGGTAGTTAAGGATTTACCTGAAAATCCATCCTGATAGAAGGCTTGAATCCTGTTCATCAAAGCGTCGCCACGAATTTCTTTAACATTTAAAAAAGAAAATTGTCCTGAATCCGGGTCAATGCCAATATTCCTCAATAATAATTTAACTGTACGGGAATAGCAGGCTATCACCAGGAATTCATCGCTGGTTAAGAAGAGATCTCGTGTTTCATTCTTTTTAATGGCGCAAACGCCACATAAATCGTAAAAGTTAAATAACTCGACAGGAATGCTTTGTAAATACAAAAAAATATGATTCAAACCTTGTGTTTCAGCCGTATCTCCTTTACAATTACAAAATATAATCTTTTTACCCATTTGGGGTGAACCTGTTATTTTTTGATGTTATATGCCATTAATACGCTCCCGTGTCTTAGAAACAAAAGTCCGTTTGCAATAGACATATGAGCGATATTAGGCCCGCTTCCTAATTTCACTTTAAAAGAGCTCACGAAGTCAATTGAATTTTCATTGAGTTTTACCAAACACAGTCTTCCTGATCTATCTTCCATACAATATAGCATGCCATCAGCGGCCAGGATGTTACATCCTTTTATTTCGCTGTTGTTGCAAATGAGTTTACCGGTTTCGCGGTCGAGGCAAAACAGACCTATATTTTTATTCTCGCTCGATCCAACAATCTTATTTCCCAAAAGCAGCGTTCCACCCATATAATTTCCACTCAGTGTATCTTGGCGAAGCACTGAACAACCGTTCATGTCGGCATTTAAACCATACAAAATGCCACCCTTTTTAGACTCACCGGTGAAATAGAATGTATTTTTATCGATGGTAGGAAGAATACCACGACTTTGTTTATCCTTCCAAATGATCTTGCCATCATTGAAGTCAACAGCAATCGTATAATTGGCGGTTGAGGTAATCAATATTTTTTTCCCTTTCTCCCGGATTAAGACAGGAGAAGCATGTCGGGTAGTGTCTCCCAGGCTTTCCGATGTCCATATGGTTTCGCCATTTAACCTATTGAGCGCTACCACTGTGGTTTTCTTTCCGCAAGGTGTAATGATAAGCTTATCGTCTTCAATTAACGGGGATTCTGAAATTCCGCCATATCTCAGATTATTCCCGATACCTTCAAATTTTTCAAAACCTTGCAAAGTCCAGTCTTCATGACCGGTTTTGCAGTCGAAACAGGCAATATCACCTTTAACAGTAATCGCATACACTTTACCTTTATATACCGTTGGTGTTGCTCGGCCCTGTGGCCACCAATCCGATGAACTGGCTCTACCTACTGTCTTTTGCCATAACACCTTGCCATTTAAATCCATGGCAGTGAGAATTTCAATGGAATCTTTTTTACCTGTAGTAAACGCCATATCATCCTGAATTACTGCCGATGCAAAACCTTCTCCAAGCACGTCCACAGACCAAGCGAGTTTTGGTCCGTTTTCCGGCCATTCTTTTAACAGATTTGATTCACTGGAAATACCATCGCGGTTGGGACCTCTAAATTGAGGCCATTGAGCAACTAATGTTTGCAATGAAAAACAACAGATGATCGTAGCTATTATTTTTGAAGTACTTGCGTAATGTTTTTTCATGAATAAATATTTTATATGGTTAAACGTGAATCCTTATTTAAAATTTTGTGAAGATCAGATCATTTGCGTTTTTCACGGGGCTTAAATTTCATCCGCTATTTCTTCCCGAAAACTCTAACCGTATTTGACAGAGCATCGAGTACATATATGGATCCTTGTGGGTCCACAGCCATATCATTGACAGCTGCCCCAAAGCTACAATTATAATTAACATTTCCGTTTAATTTGTTGGGTCCGGTAACAACACAAACAAATTTTCCGGTTTGATCATAGAGTTTAATCCTATCCAAACCTTTTTCGTAAGTCACAAAATTTCCATCCGGAAGAATAGCGAAATGTACCGGATTGCAGCATCCCGCAAAACCTTCCAATTGAATTGAGGTTGTTCCCCACGAGGAAATCAATTCTCCATTGGCTGAAAAATTTTCCACTTTATGTTTACCGGGATTCACAACCCACAGATCATTATCCGGACCTACAGCCACATCAAAGTACATGCTGGGGATGATGAAACCGTCTATTCCCTTGGCTTTATCCTTTTTCCCTATCTCACCTTCCAAATGGCCAGCTTGGGTATACTTTAAAACAACGTGATTACCGGCATCTGCAACATATATGTAAGGGTCATGCACTGCCATAGATGTGATATAACCTTTACTATTCAGCGCAGGCCATTTTTTTAATTTCACACCTTTTGTGTCGTACACCTCAATATGATTGCCCACGCCAAGATAAATTTCGTGATGGGAACCCACAGCTATACAATGCGGAATGGAATCGACCGAAAAGCTTTGTACTTTATGGAACGATTTATCAAAAATTTGTACCTCTTTGTCTCCGGTAATAAACACGTTCGAAGCGCTATCGATTGCAATCCCATTGCATTTAGGTAACGAAGGTCTATAGATTCGGGTTTCTTTAAATCCAATGAGGGAGGTGTCGATGCTTTTTAATTTTTCAAGATTATAATCACACGGATTACCCGGGCTGGTTTTCGCTCCGTTAAATAAGTCTCTGAAAATCAATACTAAAACTATTAACAAAAGTAGTAGTGAAAAACCGACCATTAGTTTTTGCTTCATAACTATTTATTGAGCACGTGATTAATGTAAAAATGAAAGTTTTAAATTTATAAAAGCCAATGCACAATTTTTATTCCAAATGAAATTATTTTTCTTCTTTTCTAACAGCCATTTACAAATGATATCGCTAATTCTTTCGCAGGTTGGGTATACGCACCATGACATATGCTGCATAACATAAAAGATGGATTTTTTTTTGGTGATAATGAGCAAACAAAAAATGGGAACGTTTTACAAATTTTGCGTCTATAGGATAGAATATTTTGCATCTACTTGCAAAATATTACATTTGACTTAAATTGTTTGTTTAACCTTTTAAATTAAAAACTATGTCATTCAAAGCTAAATTAAGTGTTGGTGGTCAGGACGTGAACATTCTGGAATGTTCCTATGAATTAAACCAGGAAGTTGATGCAACCGGCAGGCCCTCATCCGTAACCAGGGGTGGACAAATTCATATTGTTTTGGAAAGTTCCGGCGACACCTTCTTTTTCGAATGGATGTGTAACAACTTCGAAAGAAAAGACGGTACCGTTACCTTCTTCAAACGCGACACCGATGCCAAACTCAAAGAACTTAAGTTTACCGAAGGCTACCTCGTTTTCTACGAAGAAAAATTTGATTCCGTAACCAACACTCCGATGACAGAAACCATTACTATTTCTGCCCGCAAAATCCAGTGCGGTAACGGCACTATGGACAATGAGTGGCGGACGCAATAGATAGCGTTTTAGGTATTTAGGCTGTAGACAAGTATTACCTATAGTCTACAGCCTAAATACCTATGGTCTAATCGAAATTTTGAATATGAACGATTCTATCACACTATGATCACCCACACAGATCTCCAGGTAGAAATAGGTGGCAACCTGACCCAAGGTTGTATGTCGCTGCAGTTGAGTCAACCCATTCATGGGCATCATTATTTTCAGGCTCGCTTCTCGGGCGAAGGCCTGGAAAATGACCCGTTGGGCCTTGGCAGCGACTCCCTTAATCAAATTGGCCAGACATTTAAAACCGAGCTTAGCAATAACGCAGGTGAAAGCTCAAACTTCAGTGGCATCATTACTTCGGTCAGGGCAATTGCTTCAGGTCTCTCAGGGCAGGGACAAATCATAGTATTTGAAGGATATAGTCCTACCATATTGCTGGAAAACGGGCAATCGTGCCAATCGTATGTTAATATGTCGCTATCGGATATTATTAGCAAAGCTTGTCAGGGGCCCGCAACCAACCTGCTGAAATTATCGGTAAATCCCTCCAACGATCCAAAACTAACCTATATTGTGCAGTACAACGAAACGGCTTTTGAGTTTGCAAACCGTATGGCTCGCCGCTTTGGAGAATGGTTGTACTACGATGGATCTGAAATGATCGTAGGTGACAAAAAACAGAGTGAAACAACCTTAACCTATGGCCTCGATCTGCAAAGTTTCGACTTAGTCATGCAGTCGTCGTCTGTAATAAGGCAGTTCACAGCGCACACTTATTCGGGTAACCAAACGCAAAATATAAACACAAAATCAGTCCAACCCAATATATCAGGTATTGGAAAGCAAGTATATAACAGTGCCTCAAAAACATGGCCAGCCCCGCAAAATGGAATTCTCATGCATTTTGATGAAGGCGATTCATTAAAAAAACAACTCGACGATGTTGCCAAAACTGCTGTTGAAGGAGCGGCAGCCAATCAGGTATTGGTGAATGGGGCAAGCACAAATCCGGCGCTACATGCGGGAGCTGCCATTAAAATTATGGGATTCGACACCCGCGATTATGGTAGTTATATTGTAACCGCGGTTAACCACCAATATATTGTAGGAGGTAATTATCATAATACCTTTACGGCGGTTCCTTCCGATGTAAAGGCGTCCCCATATACCAATCCGGCTTTAACGCCCAGGTGCGAGTCTCAGGCAGGGGTTGTTGAAGATAATAATGACCCGGATAATCTGGGTCGTGTGAAAGTCAGACTTTATTGGCAAAAAGATTCAGTTACGCCATGGTTGCGTATAGCCTCACCCTACGGAGGCTCAAATAAGGGTATCTATTTTATTCCTGAAACCGGAGAAGAGGTAATGGTGGGTTTTGAAGGAGGCAACGCCGAAATGCCGTATGTGCAGGGCACCTTATACCATTCAGATGCTAAACCCGATGACTGGAAATCGAACACCAACGATATTAAAGCTATACGCACAAGGAGCGGGCATACGATTGAGTTTTGTGATCAGTCAGGGAATGAGAGTATTGTTATAAAGGATAGCAAAGGAAATATGATCCAACTTGATACGGTGAGTGGTAATTTGATGATTAGCGCCCCGGAAAACATCAGTTTTTCGGCTAAAAATATTGACATTAGCGCCAGTGAAAGTATCAGTATCGGAGCTCGCGACAATTTAAGCATCCACGCTGGTGAAGATTTTACGCTAGCTGCAAAAAATACCACAACACAGGCGGAAGAAAGTGCCCATTTATCTGCAAAAAAAATAGATCAAAATGCCAATAAAATAAGGATAGACAGCACAAAGGATCCTTTGGAATTAGCCTCTGGGAAAACTGTCGATTTGCAAAGTAATGAAAAAGTACGTCTGTTCTAATGGTCAAAGAAAGTTATTCATATGATCATGCCCTCAAACTTGCATGGGGGGAAAAAGCTTTGGAATATGAGGTTGCAGTCGAATTCCTATTACAAAAAGTAAAAGAAGATTTGGAGCAGCATATTCTTAGGTACGATATTCAAATGCAAGTTATTGGTTATACAGATTCAATACCTATTATCCTGATTGAAAAGAAGAACCTAATTTTAAACAATAAACGGCCAGAAACCATCATAGATGATATTACATTGGATACTGCGGAAGTTGTTAACAATCTGGAATTCAGTATCGATCAAAAGGGCCATGTAGCAATAGTTCATAATTTTGAAGCAATCACAAACCGCTGGATATGGATAAGACAAGCAATATCGGAAAGATTTCCCGGGGAAGCAATTGAAGCTTTCCTTAATATGATGCAAAAATCACTGGAAACGCCAGAAAGCTTGTTAATATCAATTGAGCGTGATCCTCTGCTCAGTATCTTTTTCAATGGTATTTATGATCATTACGACCGAACGCCGAAACGATGTGTCTTTAAAACTGGTACACTGCTGCCCGGATTCAACCTGAAATACATTACTGAGAAAAAATGGGTTGATACATCTGATAACTTTGTTCAGATAACGGAAAAGGGGAGACTAGATACCAGTGCCATTGAAAAAGAAAAATTACTACTGGCATTGAATGCACGGACAAGTTTGGAAAGAAGCAGCTATAATGAAATAGACGGGACAATGGAAATAAAAACCCAGGTTTCATTACCCTCAGGTATAATAAATAACCAAAACTCAATTTTTTCTCTTACTGTAGATGATATAAAATTAGAAAATAAACTTTTAGTAATAGAAAAATGAAAATGAAGTACAATGAGTCCTACGATATTACAACGGTGGTAAATAAATAAACGATGAGTCAGTTTTTTATAGCAGAATCAACGCCAGGTGATAATAGCAAACCGAAACAAACTTCAGCTCCACAAACGAATAGTGGAACGGAAAGCCGTTCTAATAATCAAAGTGATAATAAAACACCAACCGATAATACAACGGCTAATTCTCAGAGTACCGGAAACTCCGAAAACAAGCCAAAGGAGGAACAAAAAAAGGAAGACAGCAACAAAACAGTTAAACCTGGTATGCTCGTTTGCTATGGCGCTCTTTGTCAATGTTCAAATGGCACTATACCTACCCAATTGCTGGTTACATCTAACCGGAAATATTATGTTAACGACAGCCAGGGCGCGCAAAAGTTGGTGGCCACAATAAAAGATAATCAGGTCATGAATCTCAATTTTGGAATTTGTAAAAACGGTTCCAATCCTCCTCCTCCTTGCGCTGCAGATTTACTTTGGACCAAAGAACATACAGCAGTTAAGCTTAAAATACAGGGTTCAGAAGTGGCTGCGCTATCCGAAAACTCTGAGGCAACCTGTAAAAAATTTGGGGGAAAGGTTAATATCCTCCAGAATGGTCAGATTCCTCAGGTAAGTGCTCCAAATATTGACAAGATTTCAGTAGCGGCACCTGCAGCGAATTGCTTGGTAGATTTGCAGGAAGTCAAACAATTGAGCAAGAAAAAAGAATTGAGGGCTGTAAGTGTTTTGCAGATAAAGTCCGACAAAGTTGAGTCAAACCATAAAAGCCATAAGTCTGGCCAAATCCTAATTAGATCTAAAGACGAATTAACATTCGAAGTTTCGCAATTGGTGCCAAAAGATGCCTCGGGAGAAGAAAAAAGGCAAATAGATTGGAGCGTGTTTCAGGATAAAACTTTGAAATATGCTTATGGTAATTATGGAGCCGAACTTAAAGTAAAATTTAATGAGCTTGGTTTCTACCGCATTGAAGCTTCCGGTAAAGAAAAGACCGCAGGAAAAGATGGAAATGTATCAAATGACCCAGGTGCAAGCATTGATGTGGAAGTTATTAATAATAGTATTGAAGGAATTACTTTCCCTGTTGACCATTATCATCGTATTGAAGGGTCAAAATATTTTGTTCGTATCGATTCTCCAGTCACATTTAAAGGACAATATCGGTTGGACGCAAATGGCGATGATAAAACAAACACTAATTGGGTTTTACGTGACGAAGGCTGTTCCATTCTTGATCATGCTGAAGGGGTATCTGAATTTACTACCACCAAAATGATTAATAAAGGCACCTATTGGGCTGAAGTTACATCGTATGGGAAAGTAATGACCATTTCTCTTATTGGAGAAACCAATACGGTGGAATCTATTAAAGGAACTGTAAATGACGTTGAAAGGCATTACATAAGGCCTGATGAAGCTATTGCTTTTACAGTTGTAAATGGGGCCTATGGACCAGACATGATCGAGAAAGAGGAAAACGCAATTAAATGGAAACATTATGTGAATTCCGCTGAAACGGATGAAACCATGCCTACTGGCAGATCATTGGAAGCACAAACATTTGACATCGGTAAACATATTGTTGAGGCTTATGTTAATAAGGCCAATGCTTTCTTTGGTGGTAAAAGGAATAAAGAACTTGATGACTGGGAATTTACTGTCACCCATAATTATCTTACTGGAATTGAAGGGGATTTTAATCCAAAACGGGGTAAAACAGTTTCTTTTAAGGCCCAACCCCTTATGCCTTTGAATAATGAAGAAACCAGAGATATCACTTGGGAATTAAAAGGCCCTGATTCAGCAACTTTGAAAAGTAAAAATATCTTTTCTTTTAAGTTTTCTAAACTCGGTACCTACACCCTTCATGCCTATATTAACAACTCGCTTAAGACAAAGGTAATTAAAGAAATAAAAATTAAACAATGCACCATTGATGATGGTTACTGGACTGATGAAGATATTAATATTATTCAACAAGCTGGGTATGGGCAAGATGTTTACTTTCAAGTTAAACATACTGGACTGGAAGGCGAATCAATTACTTTGAATGTTTATGACAAGGACTTGGGCAGTAGTACTTTACTTTATACAACCAAAGCTTCCATTCCCGATACGGATACTGAATATTACAAACATAAACTTACACTCACCGACGACATCAGATCAAAAGTTGAATTAAAAGGCTTTACCAATGACGGCTCGCTTTACTTTACGGTTATACCCACCGAAGTAATAGTAGACAATGCAGGTCAAACTCTTCCTAAAAGTTCTGGTAAATATTTGAAGGTAAATAAAGATGAAAAAATATACAAAGCTTATTTAGCCGATACCGACGACAGAAAACGATTAATCAGGACTGATTATACCGATAACGCCATAGTTCAGGTTTATGCTCAGAATTTAGTGGATAAGGAGGTGGAGATTATTCTGATGGAGTTAAAAGCAGTTTCCAAATGGTGGAGTGTGGTTAGTCTCTGGTTTTTAATCGATTCCGTAAGGGATTATCTAAAAAAAGACAAACAATTGAAATCCACTAAGGTAAATATTGACAAACAGGGACAAGCCAAATTTGACATAGGTCTTTCAGGATTGAAAGATAGTCACGAAGGCGATGCAAATAAAGTCCGTGAGCTATATGCCATCATAAAATATAAAGATAAGATTTTCGTAACCCCGGAAACCCTGAAAGTGACCAAAGAATTAAAATCAAGCGATACTAGTAAAGCTGGGGAAGCATTTGTTGAGGTAGATACTTTGAAGGGAAAAAAAGACAAGAAGGTTTGTGAGGCACTGGTGTGGGGAAAGTATTTTTCTTGTTCAGAACGCAGCAAGATTATTGATATTTGTAAAAGACTTGGATGTGACCCAAATTATTTAATGGCTGCAATGGCTTTAGAAACAGGAGGAACTTTTGATCCAGCTATTACCAATAGTCTCGGTTATACAGGTTTAATACAAATTGGAGAAGTTGCTGCCGATGACATTAATAGAAGAAAAAAGACCAACATTACAACGAGTGACCTTCGTAAAATGAACAAGTTGGATCAATTGACCTATGTTGAATATTATTTGGAGCAACATAAGGGGAAACTAAATACATTAGCGGATTTATATTTAGCAATATTGATGCCTATTGATGTAGGTAAAGGAAGTGATAAGGACCATGTTGTTTTTGATAGTAATTTGGAGCTCCATTACAATAGTAAAGGGAAAGTAATCAAAGACACAAATTATACAAGAAATAAAGGTTATGCCGCAAATAAGGGATTTTATCAGGAGGATGACGAGGTAGATAAAGATAAAAAAGGTAATATAACTAAACGACATGGCAAGGTTGGCGGGAAAACCTATGTATGGGAAATCGCTAATGTCATTCAAGGGTGGTATTTAAGAGGAAAAGGTTCCAACATGAATGATTGTTCGAAAAATTGTACATTAGTTGGAAAAGACAAAAGTTCAAATGGAGATCTTATCTTACATATTTATAATACGGGGAAAATAATCCAGAATGGTAATGAAGCCAATGCAAAAAGTGTTACATACATATATCATGATGGAAGTTCCTCTGAACATAATTTAGGAAAATGGGACTTAATAGAAGCTAACAAATATGCAAATGGCGTAAAAAAGAAACCTTCAAAAGGTACTTTTGTTACAAAACATAGTACCAAATATAAGATGGATATGTATTATGAATTATTACAAGGTAAGATTAAACTGCTAAACATTAAAGGTAAGCAAGTAAAATATGAAAAAGGGGATGTCTGTATTTGGTATACTCATAATTCAAGTAGAGAATATGTAGCTCCTGTCCCTTTTGCTTCATTTTTAGGAGCAATAGCAGCAACAGGCTATAAGGATATAGTATTAAATGGGTTTACAGATGCCGAAGGTATTGGATCTCCTAGTCAAACTCATACACAAGGTATAAATGCAGATTTACGATTACTAAATAAGAATAAGACTAATAGCCCTTTGATGATCTCGGATCCACTTTTGGATGAAGAAAGAATGAGTACATTTACCGATGCTCTTTTTAAATTTGGATTTAAATCAATGATATCAAACTACTTTGGGCCAAATAAAGATAAACTTATTAGACATTGTAGTCATGATAGTGCTGGGATTCACAAGGACCATGTTCATATTCAGGGATTTAGGCCAGATTTGCAAAAAAAATAAAAATTAAACTTTTAAAACTATGACTAATCGATTATTAATTGCAGCTACAATCCTCATAAGCTGCTGTAATTCAACAAACACAACAAACAATACAGGTGTTACAAATGAAAATAAGGCACCAGTTTCTAATAACAACTTTTTTTCTTCAATTAAGGAATTAAGTGTGCCTGTTTCATACACAGATTTTACAGGTTATTTGACAAAAGTTGATAAGGAAGATGAGTTTTCAACATATTTAATTAATACAAAAATGTTGAGAGGTAAAAATATATATTTATGTAATAGCTTTGAAATAAGTGATTTACAAAATAGCAAAGCCTATACATTTGAGACAAACGAAGAAATAGCTTCCTTCATTGATAGACTGGTGTCTGGCTCACCCGAAACATTATTAATTCCCCTATTTAAAGTAACTGAATGTAATTCTATTATCCTAGGTTATTTAACTTATATCATGGAAGATGATAGCAAATTTGCTTCTATTGAGCTTCAAGTATATAAAAAGGATGGTGCTTTGCTCACAAAAGAACCTTTAACACTTTTCTATGTTGGGGGAGGAGAAGACGGTAATGTTCTAATTAAATCCTCAATTACTAGCAATTGTACCATAATTATGAATAGGATAGATAGGACTTCTGGGAATATTGAATCAGATAAACCTAAAATTACAAAAGAAACAACCACTTTTAAAATTTCTGAAAGCGGTATAAATAAGGTAAAATAGGCATTATTGAATTATATAAAGTAATTTTCATGAATTATAATAATAGTCATATGAAAAAATTAATTATCCTTTTTAATCTTTTCCTCTTATTATCATTGCTTAGCTGCTCCCAGGAGGTATCAAAGAATAATAAAATATCAAAGACTTGGTATGGTGATTATTCATTGAGTTTAGATGAAGGACACAATGTTGCCGGAGACTATACCGGTGTGGGATATAATCTTCAAATAAAGGCCGATTCTGCTTTTTTCTCGGGAGTGGGGTATCAGGTTTATTTTAAGTTGTTAGTTCGGCCAGTTCAAAAGTCTGACACGCTCGAAATTTACTTTAGCAAGTTGTTGGATGGGAATCTTACAGTTGATCAGGTGGACGTGTCAATTATTAAAATGTACAAAAGAAATAAACAAGTTTATTTTATTAGTACTATCATCGGAAAACCGAATGTTGAATATAAAGTGGAGTAAATTAAAGAAAAGGAGTTAACCGCAACAACTTCAGTTAACTCCTTTCCATTTACAAAACTTTCACGAACGATTTCGCTATTCTTTTTTTCTCCTGATAAAAAAACTCAGCGCCACGGCCAGCACAAAAAATCCTGAAATTACGAAAGCCCACACATTGGCAACTCTCGATTTAGCATAGATTTCATAATCGAGGAAGAAAAAACGATATCCATCTATTGTCCAGTTAAGTTTGTCGCCATATAACAAGTTAGAATTGGTTTCAATTATCTTACCCGGCATCACTAATTCATAGTCTGACTTTTTGCCAATGGTCGCAAAAAGAGTATCGTCAAATTTTTTTGAATAATCGTCCAATGCTTGTTCTGTCTTTGCGTTGAGAAATATTTTTTTGATTTTAAGATGTTTTTGAATTGCTTTTCCCAAGTCTCCTTCCAGTGGTTTATCACTTTTATATAATTCAAAAAGGGTATCTTTTGATAAGATGATTCTCTTCAAGTACGGATTATTGGGTTCAAACCTTTTAATGCCATTGATTAACTGTATAAAGGACTCCTCAAAAATATTCTTTCCCAACCAGGCATTCACCTGATTATCGATGCGGTCAAGCGTATCTTTTATTTCTTTTCCTGTCAAATAGGCCGGAAATTTTGGATTTTCAGAGAAGTACCATTTTATATCATCCCCGGTTAAATATTTTTCAATAGGTACATGTTTTAAAGTATTGTATTTGGGATAAATTTCTCTGAAGGAATAAGTTGTGTAAAACCATTTGAATTTCTTAACCAACGATATTTTAGGATGCACATTTTCCCAATCTTTACTGAATAGAAAAGAATCCTGCATGGCCTTTACATTTGAATATTTCCTGGTGATTGATATCTTCATTTCCCGCAAGGCCCTGGTTCTTAAAGATGTGTCTTTACCATTACTTTTGTTACTAATCCAACTTTTAACAGGCCATACTGTGCTTACTTTTCCGCTACTGTCCGGATGGACGTATGATATTTTCCAGTTGCGATCGATTTTCACCGGGAAGGGATTGTAATTTGTATCCCCAACCATAAAAGCAGAGTCGGTAGTGGCTGTGAATTTGCGGATGCATGAACCATCCCGCAATATCTCCGTGCTCATATTATAGTTTTTATCATTGCAAGAGAATAATAACACAAATGCTACCAATGAAATGATTAGATTTTTCATCTTCCTATAATTTAGATTGTTTAACAATTTTTTTCTCGGTAAAAGTGGAATAGTTTTCCATTAATTTATCTTTTAACTGACGGTTTTCCTGCTGCAGTTGATAATAGGACTGAATAAAGGCATTGAACAGGGTTCTGTCTTTTTTCACAGAATCAAAATTTAGCGGTTGGTCGATGTTAATTTTTTCTTCTTTCAATTTTTGATATAGCACTTGTTCAAGGCCCGCTGCCTCTGTTTTTTCTTTATTTTCGAGTGCAACCATTTTGTTTGACTGTTGTAATGCCCTTTCCAGATTTGATACTTTTGAGGTGATTACCCATTGTTGATAAATAAAAACCCCCACTAATAGGATGGCTGCAACCGCCATGGCATTTCTTACCCCGATAAATATAGTCCACTGCCCGCGGTTTTCGTTCAGGCCCGCAACCATTTTCTTTTTATTTATGGGTCTGTTTATCTGCTCCATAATGTCATCTGTAAGTTTTCCGGGATTTTGCGGGGAAGGCTTTGCCTCCCGTAAAACCTGAATAATGGATTCGTATGTTTTGCTATTTTTCATAATCTATAAGTTTTCCAGTTTTTCGCGTATAAATTGACGGGCACAATAAATGTTACTTTTTATTTTTTTAGCGGACAACCCTGTTATCGTTTCAATTTCTTCCACCTCTAACCCTTCCAGGTCGCGCAAGGTAAAAACCAGCTTTTGCTTGGGTGGTAAATCGAAGGTTAATAGTTTTATCAGTTGAGCCAGTTCATGATTAATGATATTGGTTTCCATATTTTCAAGGGAAGGCCGGTTTAATATTGTCATGTTTTCGATATCAAAGGAAATCGTATTCTTCCGCTTCAATGCTTTTATCCGGTCGTAACAAACGTTGGTAGCAATTTTGTAAAGCCAGGTTGTAAACCGCATTTCCGTATTAAATTGGGAAAGATGTTTCCAGGCTTTTATGAATGTTTCCTGCACCACATCCTGCGCATCTTCATCGTTGCAAAGCAAACGAAAGGCCAACGAATAAACCAGGTTTTGATGTGCCTCCACAATTTTCCGGAATGCTGCCTGGTCGTTTTGCCTGCTTCGAAGAATTAAGTTGTTAACGTCATCCTGTTGCATCGATGTTTGATTGGTTACTATATTATTATACGACAGAAAATGAAAATGGTCGAATTACCATTTGATGGAAGGAAAGAATGCAATTATGGCTTTATAATTTTAAACTTAACGCTTCGATTAATGGCGCGATTTTCATCTGAAGTATTTTCCACAACAGGCATTTTTGAGCCACATCCTTTAATTTGAATTCGGGTTTTATCTATACCCTTTGCAATTAGCCAGTCAGAAACAGCCTTGGCACGCGCCAGAGATAAAGCTTTATTGTATTCCTCCGATCCTATATTATCCGTATGTCCGCTTATAATTATAGATATTTTCCGCGGCTTTAGAAAGGTAAAAAGTTTTTCTAACTCGTTGAAAGAATTTGGAAGCAATTCGCATTTGTCAAAATCAAAGGAAATATTTCTTAAGACAAAAGTTTTGTTAACATTCCATTCTGTTGAATCACCGGGGTTGAACAGATCAAAACTTATTCTGTCAGTTATTTCATTGTGTTTTTCATTAAGACAGTTGCATTTAGTTGGATCTTCTAGCAATTCAACCTTATCGATTAAATAATAAGCGGATTGATTATAATCGCCGGCGCTGAGATTTAAAGGTTGGATCTTATGGATGGCTGTCTCATTTAAACTGCTGAATCTTCCTAAAGTGATATATTTCTCAAATCCGGAG
>CAYZNC010000127.1:0-15614 GCA_964478555.1 uncultured Bacteroidales bacterium
GTATTGATCAGTTCCTGCGTAATTCCCTTTAAAGGTTCCTGAAGGTTCCTTTCGATATCGTTTCCAAGTGCTTTTAAGGGTGAAATGTAAACAACCTGTGTTTCCTGAAGTAAGGTGCCATCGAGTCCCTGTTTTATAATTTCATCAATGGCGGTTAAAAATGCTGCAAGTGTTTTTCCCGATCCTGTAGGTGCAGCAATTAAAGTATAGCGTTGAGTTGCAATGGCAGGCCACGAGTCTAACTGCACCTCAGTTGGAGTTCCAAATTTATTGACAAACCAGCTTTGTACGGCTGGATGAAATAAAGTAAGCGACATTTTTTATTAAAGACTGTATAGGTACATTTAGTCTCTAACAATTTTGAAGGGTTTTAGTTTTATTAGAAAAATGGGGAAGGGAGTTGTTTTTTCCTGGTATTTTCCTTATTGGGAACCCATAATTGATTGGGATTAGGTGGACAATAAGTGGCTAAGTTCCGGAGGAACGACAGTATGGTAGTTAAAGTGTCCTGCTAAATATTTTAAGTCCTGTAAGGACGACATTATTCTATTTAACGAAGAAAAATAATATTTTTACGATTCAATATTTATTCTATGAAATTAATTATGAAGGGTAAACTAATTGACATCATTAAGAGAATTGGTCAATTTGAAAATGATACGATTCTTTTTGTGAAAGAAAGAAAAGAAGTGAATTTTAAATCAGAAACATTTGTATACCATATTGACAAAGTTGAGGACCTAAAAATTACCGAATTTGGTGATATATCATATTTTCTAGAAATAGAAGATGCGAAGGAAGCTATTAAAGTATGGAAAAAATGGACCAATAACGAAAGATCTACACCTGAAGAGTTATGTAATGCTGTAATTTATTATGCAGAATATGATGCTTTCATGCCAATAGACGATGATTAATGAGACTGAACTGACTTATGTTGTCGACTCTATATTATTAATCCTCGTCCCATTCCTCAAGTAATTCCGGTCGCAAGCGTTTTGTACGTTCTATCGATTGTGCCAGTTTCCATTTGTCGATTAAAGCTTCGTTACCGCATAAAAGTATATCCGGAACCTTCCATCCATTAAATTCAGCTGGCCTTGTGTATACAGGCGGAGCAAGCAGATTATCCTGAAATGAATCAGTAAGGGCTGAGGTTTCATCACCCAAAGCACCTGGTATTAATCGAACAATGCTATCCGTAATAACGGCTGCTGCGAGTTCACCGCCGCTTAACACATAATCTCCAATCGAAATCTCCAATGTAATCAGGTGATCTCGTATACGCTGATCAATCCCTTTGTAATGACCGCAAAGGATAATAATATTTTGCATTGTTGAAATGTAATTGGAACAACGCTGATTCAATAATTTACCATCCGGTGAAGTGTAAATTACCTCATCATAATGCCGTTGCGATTTCAGGTGATTTATAGCTTTAAACACGGGTTCTACCATCATTACCATACCTGCATCGCCGCTAAATGCATAATCATCAACCCGCTTATGCTTATCTTCCGAATAATCGCGCAGGTTGTGAATGATAATATCAACCAATTGTTTTTCTTTCGCCCTTTTTATAATAGAGTGATTAAAAGGACTTTCAAGTAATTCTGGTAATATCGTTATAATATCTATCCGCATATCAAAACTTTATAAAAATTCATCGCTGTTTTGTAAATCAGGCTGCCTCAGAGGGACACCCCTACTACAAAGGTAAATACTTAAACTCAAGATACAAATTAAACTAAAAATCATAAATTTGTCATAAATACATTTGCCAAAATGATTAATGATTTAGCCCTGATAATTTCAATTCTGCTTCAGTTTATTGCAGCTTTTGCGGCCATCCGGCTCACAAAAGTTACCAAATACAATATTTCGTGGATATTGATATCTGTTGGATTCCTAATCATGGCCCTCCATAGGTTAACGGAGCTCATTCCCAAAATATACGAAAAGAATCCCATCGACATCAATCTTATTTTCACATGGATGGATCTTATTACTTCAATTTTCATTGCAGTTGGTGTATTAATGATCCGTAAAATATTCAATTTCATCAGAAAAGTAGAGCAATCGCGACGCGAGGCTGAAAAAAGGGTACTCAGCGCCATTATCCAAACCGAGGAAAAAGAGCGCAAACGTTTTGCCAAAGATCTTCACGATGGACTTGGTCCGTTACTTTCGACCGTAAAAATGTCGGTATCTACTTTAACGCTGATGGACAACGATCCGGCCCGTAAGGAAATTATTGCCAACACAGCTCATCTCATTGATGAATCCATTAAAAGTATTAAAGAAATATCGAACAATCTCAGTCCACATATTCTTAATAACTTTGGATTGGCAAGTGCTATAAAGGATTTTACCAATAAAATCGACAACAAGGTTATCCATATCAACTTTGAGTCGGATATTTTTAGTCGCAGGTTCGATGAGGATATTGAAGTTGTATTATACCGCGCAGCCTGCGAACTCATCAACAATACCCTGAAGCACGCCAATGCCCGTAACATTGAAATTAATCTTACGTTCCAATTCAGAACTATCCTGCTTTCTTATTCGGATGATGGTGTTGGATTCGATGTAAATGAAATTATAACAGGGATTCCGCCCTCACAAGGCATGGGGTATTCCAATATGTTATCGCGTGTAAATTCGATCAAGGGGAAAATGGATATTGAAAGTTCGTTGGAAAATGGCACAAAAGTATTGATAAGGGTCAAAATTTAATTTACTTTGCAGTTTCCATATAATGAAGCCGTAAGGATTAGAATTTTTCGGAATAGATTCGATCTTTAGACGTTGAACTTAAAAATATGAATGATATTAAGATAGTTATAGTTGACGACCACAGTCTGTTTCGTAACGGAATGAAGCTGTTGTTAACCAATGCCGGTAATTTTTCTATCATTGCCGAGGCTTCTAATGGAAAAGAATTTATTGAGCTTTTGAGAACCACCATTCCTGATATTGTGTTAATGGATATAGACATGCCCGAAATGGATGGTATTGAAGCTACCAGCAAGGCCTTGGAAACTAATCCCGATCTCAAAATCATCGGACTTTCGATGTATGGTGAGGAAGAATATTATTATAAAATGATTGAGGCAGGGGTAAGTGGATTTCTGCTAAAAAACTCCGATATCAATGAAGTGAAAACTGCGATCACTTCTGTATTCGATGGCGGTAAATATTTCTCACAGGAACTCCTGTATAACGTAGTGCGGAATATTAAAACATCCCAGACCAACCAGGATGTTGTGGAAAATCTTTCAGAACGTGAATTAGAAGTGTTAAAGCAAATTTGTATAGGCCTTTCAAACCACGAAATAGCAGAAAACCTTCATATCAGCAAACGCACGGTCGATAAACACCGGGCCAACCTTTTGGACAAAACCAACTCAAAAAATACGGCACACCTTGTGATGTATGCTATCAAGAATAAGTTGATAGATATTTAGTATTTTGCATTTTACACAACCTGCTAACATGAAAAATCCTTACTTACTTTGTGCTTTGAGTATTCCTCTTTTCTTTTGTAGCTGTATTGGACGTCAATATGTTGCAAACCCTCATTATGTTCCTTTACATAAAGAAAAAGGAGAAATATCGTGTAGTATAGGGCAGCGAGATTTCCAATTAGGTTATTCCTTAACCAATCATTTATTAATATTCACCTCCGGGAAATATCGGGAGGTAGCCTACGATTTAGAAGGTTTGGATATGAATCGTGAAGCTTCACAAGATAGATCCTATGAATTAGGTGGGGGTGCAGGTTATTTTAAATCTTTCCATAAAATATTATCTTTTGAAACATTATGTGGAACAGCATTTGGCAAATTGAGTTACCAATATGAAAGAGGCTTTGTTCAAGATCTCCATTTGTTTGACATGAATACAAGAAAGTACAACATTTATATTCAGCAAAACATTGGGGTAACCATTAAAAGGTATTTTGAATTTGCAATTTCAGCAAAATTAATAAAGTACGAGTTATATAACATTAATTGCCGAAACAATGTGGACTTTACCACTGACTCTTATGTAGATGTTAATACCTATTTTATTGGAAAGCAGAAAGCAAGTTATACATTTTTTGAACCCGGGTTTACCTTTCGGGTTGGATTTCATAATTGGAAAGCCCAGTTACAAGGTGTATGGGTTTCGAAACTTAGCAATAACCCCATATATTACCGCGATACGAACGTTTTTCTAAGCGTCAATATGAATTTAGACATACTTAAAAAAAGTAAAGAGGATAAAAAAAGTAAGGCTAATTTATTAAACAAATTTCAGAACAGCACATTTGGCATAATTCAATAGCTAAAATGTCTATGGATTATTCTGTTAACCAGAAATTATTATAAAAATTACTTACCCGAATGAATTTCCGTTTTTAACTCAAAATCAGGATGACCCAATTGCCAAAGTACAAAGGCAAACTGGCCTGCGAAGTTGGCAAAGGTTACATTCTTATCCGTAAAATGTCCATTATCAGCATATAAATCCGGCCTTTCCTGCATTGATGACCAGCTAACTCTTGATTACCCTTCCCCAACAATCTCTTCACAATTGAATGTAACTTTCGTGCAATGAAGAAAATAATCTGCAAATTATTAACTTTAAACAGCCAAAACTCGTATAAATAAACAGGTTTATTACACTAACCATCAATTCAACTTTAAACCTCTGACTAAGTCATACATACAGCCCAAACAACCACCCTCCTCATTTTTATTTATAAACAAATAAAAAAGATATGGAATCGAAGGTGCAAAGCAAAAGATCAGGTAAAAGGAACAATGTAAAAGGACGACGCTTAAAAATGCGCTTTCTTATCGGATTGATTACAACACTTTTAACATACTACTTGAGCCTTTCCACAATTCAGGCACAGGATGCAATTCCGGTTACGGGAGGCAATGTTTCGGGTAGCGGAGGCACCGTAAGTTATACCGTAGGACAGGTAGTTTACACTAATAATACCGGATATAATGGCTCTGTCGCACAAGGTGTACAACAACCTTTCGAAATTTCAGTTGTAACCACTATTGAAGAAGACAAGGGAATTAGCCTCAATTTCATGGTCTATCCCAATCCCGCAACAAACGTATTGATTTTAAAAATAGAAGGAAAAATACCACCTCAATGGATGGCTTCTTTATCTGATATGAACGGAAAACTTTTGGAAAACAAAAAGATAACCGAAAATGAAACTATTATTTTAATAGGAAATTATGCCTCAGCCATTTATTTTCTAAAAATTGCTGACACCAACAAGGAAATAAAGACATTCAAGATCGTAAAAAAATAACTACTTATGAGAAAATTATACGCTATTTTAGCAGTCGTATTGGTAACTGCGACAATATGGGCACAAAGTCCGCAAAAAATGAGTTATCAGGCAGTTATTCGTAATAATAGTAATGTCTTGGTTACCAACACTCAGATAGGCATGCAAATTAGCATTTTGCAGGGTTCCGTTAGCGGAACGGTTGTGTACATTGAAACACAAACTCCAACAACTAATGCTAATGGTTTAGTAAGCGTAGAAATTGGCGGTGGCCCAGGATTTAATACAATTGATTGGGCAAATGGCCCGTATTTCATAAAAACCGAAACTGATCCTACTGGTGGAACGAATTACACCATTACAGGAATTAGCCAGCTATTGAGTGTGCCTTATGCTTTGCATGCAAAAACTGCTGAAAGTATAACTGGTGGAATTGCTGAAACAGATCCTGCATTTATAGCTTCTCCGGCAAGCGGAATTTCATCATCAAATATTTCAAATTGGAACACTTCATATAGTTGGGGAAACCACGCTACAGCAGGATATCTTACAAGTTTCACCGAAACAGAATCAATATTTAACGGTTCGCCTGCTAAAGGAATTTCATTAAATAACATTAAAAACTGGGACACTGCCTATAATTGGGGAAATCATGCCGCAGCAGGTTATTTAAAAAGTTACAACGAAACAGACCCAATATTTGTCGCTTCACCTGCAAATGGGATTCTATCTACTAATATTACAGACTGGAACACCGCTTATGGATGGGGAAACCATGCTACACAAGGGTATTTAAAGAGTTTCACTGAAACAGACCCGAAAATTGGAATTATTATTTCCGGATATTCACCTCAATGGAATGGTTCAGCGTTGGTAACCGGTTCTGTTTACCAGGATGCCTCAGGCAAAGTCGGCATTGGTACTCAAAGCCCTAATGCCACATTGGATATTTCCTCATCTTCAGGTGGTCTGTTAATACCACGCATGACTACTGCAGAAAGGGACTTAATTAGTAGCCCGGCCTTAGGTTTGCAGATATACAATACGAATACAAAATGCTTTAATGTATGGAATGGATCTTCATGGGGGCAAATATGCCCTGATTGTGGTTTTATTCCAGTTGCAGGAAATAATGGTCCAATATGTGCAGGCTTAACGTTGAACCTGACCGCAGTCGCAATCCCAGGCGCCACGTATAATTGGACTGGCCCGAATGGATTTACTTCCACTTTGCAAAGTCCTAGCATAGCAAATGCTACAACTGCAGCAACCGGGGCCTATTATGTAACGGCAACAAAAAATAGTTGTACATCGCTTCCAAGCTCAACAGTTGCCACAATTACGCCATCTCTTGGACCTACAACAACAAGTTACAATACTCCGGTATGTATTAACAACACTTTGAATTTTACCGCTACTACTATCCCCGGGGCAAGCTATACCTGGAGCGGGCCAAACAATTACTTCTCAAATGTACAAAACCCAAGCATATCTAATGTTCAGGCGTCACATGCCGGAACATATAACGTAGTTGCTACAGCTGGAAGTTGTTCATCATCAGCTTCAGTGAGTGTCACAGTAAACCCAATACCCGCACAACCCGGAGTAATCACCGGAACTTTTTCATTGCTGCCTCCACAAACGGGAATAGCTTATTCCATTGCTGCAGTTCCGGGAGCTACTTCGTATACATGGGCTTATAGTGGAACCGGAACCACAATCAACGGGCAGGGAAACAATACCATTACCATGGATTTTGCCTGCGGTGCAACTGGCGGAAATCTTACAGTAACTGCTAATAATGTTTGCGGTGGCACAAGTCCGGTGCAAACACAATCAATCATGATAGCAACGCTTGCACAGCCGGGAGTAATAACCGGAACAACGCCTATAGTGCCACCACAAACGGGAATAACTTATTCGATTCCGGCAGTGACTGGTGCTACCTCATATACATGGACAATTCCCGGCACTTTAGGAACAATTACATCAGGTCAGGGAACAACTTCAATCTCTGTTAACTTCGCCTGTGGTGCCACAGCGGGAGTAGTCAGTGTAGTCGCAAATAATGCTTGTGGTTCAAGCATACCCAGAACCCTTACGATAAATATGTCTTCAATTGCAACTCCCGGAACGATAAGTGGTTTAGCTGTAATTACCTATCCTCAAGCAGGAGTAATGTATTCAGTACCAGCTGTTCCAGGGGCAACCACTTATACGTGGACAGTTCCAACCGGAGCAACTATTGCATCAGGTCAGGGCTCCAATTCCATTTCGGTTAATTATGCCTGTGGAGCACTAAGTGGAAACCTGAGCGTAATAGCCAGTAATACCTGCGGTTCTGGCGGAGCAAACAGCATGTCCATTACAATTTCCACAAGTACTCCTGCAACACCAGGGGCAATTTCCGGAACGAACAATTTACCTGCCGGAGTTTCCGTAATGAACTATTCAATTTCAGCCGTGAGCGGCGCTAATTCATATACCTGGACAGTACCTGCAGGTGCCACTATTACTTCAGGACAAGGAACTACTTCAATAAATGTTGATTACTCATGCTCTGCAGTATCCGGCAATATAACCGTAACAGCAAACAATGGTTGCGGAACCAGTGGTGCACGAACTTATGCAATAACAGTAACCGGAGCTCCTGCACAACCCGGGGCTATAACCGGAATTTCATCTGTATCGCAAGGCAGCTCAGGCATAACCTATTCTATTGTAACAGTGACCGGAGCAACATCATATACATGGTCCTATACGGGTACCGGAGCCACGATAACCTCAGGACAGGGAACAAATTCCATCACGGTGGACTTTGCCTGTGGTTCTACCAATGGTAGTATAAAAGTAAATGCAAGCAATTCGTGTGGCATACACAGCTCAGACGCAACACTTGGCATTACCATGACAGGAACTCTTGCCACCCCCGGAGCAATTACAGGAAATGCCACACCATTATATGGCCAAACATCAACTCCTTATTCTGTGCCATTAGTTAGCGGCGCTACTGTATATACATGGGCCGTTCCAGCCGGAGCAACAATCACTGCAGGTCAGGGTACAAATTCCATTCTTGTTGATTTTGGATGTGGTGCCACAAACGGTAATATTAGCGTAACTGCAAGCAATGGATGTATAGGTGCAGGAACTCCCAGCACCCGTGCAATTACATTAAACGGTACCATGACTCAGCCTGGAGCAATTACCGGGCTTGCTTCGATAGCCCAGGGAAGAACAGGTGTTACATACTCAATAGCAGCAGTACCCGGAGCTACATCGTATACATGGTCGTATACCGGAACAGGAGGAACAATCACCTCCGGACAGGGAACAACTGCTATTACTATCGACTTTGCCTGCAGCGCAACCAATGGTAATATTAGTGTAACTGCAAGTAATGTCTGTATTGGTCCAAGCATCGCCAAAACATTAGCCATAACAATAAACGCACTTGCGACTCCCGGAGCAATTACAGGACTTGCTTCCGTACCACAGGGAAGCACCGGAATAAATTATACCATTACACCCATTGCAGGCGCCACTTCATATACATGGATTGTCCCTCTTGGTGCAACCATAGTTTATGGGCAGGGGACAACTTCTATTTGGGTTGATTATAGTTGCACAGTTGGAAGCGGAAATATTTTGGTAACTGCTAACAATGCCTGCGGCTCAAGTGGTGGTAGTAGCCTAAATATAACAATAACCGCTAATGTACCTGCCACACCCGGAGGAATTACTACTTCTCCTTCCACTAGCCTACCAAAGGGGTTAACTAATGTTATCTACTATATTTCGCCGGTTACAGGAGCTGCTTCCTATACATGGACAGTGCCTGGCGGAGCTGCTATTACTTCAGGACAGGGTACAACCGTTATTGTTGTTGACTATTCCTGTTCTGCAGTGTCCGGAAATGTATCTGTTATTGCAAACAATACCTGCGGTTCAAGTATTGCCAGTACGCTGGGGATAACAGTGAACGCTGCTCCAAATCAACCCGGAGGAATTACTGGCGTTGCTTCTTTACCAAAAGGTAGCACAGGTGTTATCTATTCTATTTCACCAATATTTGGGGCGACTTTATATACATGGACAGTACCAACAGGTGCCATAATAACCTCAGGACAAGGTTCTACTGCCATTACTGTTGATTATTCATGTGCGGCAGTATCCGGAAATATTACAGTAAAGTCAAGTAATGCCTGTGGCAATGCCAGTTCTAACGCATCTCTTGCCATTACCATCACCTCTGGTCTTGCGTCGCTTGGAGTGATCACCGGAACCACATCGCCTTTATTTGGTCAGATGGCAACACCCTATTCAGTTGCTTCAATTACCGGAACAACTAATTATACATGGTCGGTACCCGGTGGTGCGGCTATTTCATCCGGACAAGGAACATCAGCAGTAGGAGTAGATTTTTCCTGCAGCGCTGTTAATGGAACTATTGTAGTTTCGGCAAGCAATGCGTGCGTCAGCACTTCGCCTGTTAGTTTATCTTTTGCGCTTAGCTCTACTGCACTTACACTGCCCGGTGCAATAACAGGTCTTGCTACCGTTCCAAGAGGAACCCCAGGAGTTGCTTACAGTATTACGGCAGTTACTGGTGCTACTTCTTATACATGGGCTGTGCCTGCAAATTGCACGATCACTTCAGGACAAGGAACAAATTCCATTATAGTTGATTATTCAAACTGCAGCGTGACAAGCGGAACAATAAGTGTAACTGCTGGTAATTCGTGCGTCCCATCCAGTCCTGCTCAAACACTTGCTGTTACAGTTACTACAACTGCACTTGCCACACCGGGAGCTATTACCGGATTACAAACACCTGTATCAGGACAGACAGGTGTAACCTATTTCATTGCACCACTGACAGGAGCTACATCGTACACATGGTCGTATTCAGGCACCGGCGCAAGCATAACATCAGGACAAGGTACTACTTCAATCACTGTCAATTATGCTTGTAGCGCAACTAATGGTAATATGAGTGTTACTGCAAGTAATGGGTGCGTTGCAACAAGTACAGCCCAAACACTTGCAATCACACTTGGAGGCGTTTTAGCCTCACCAGGAGCTATTTCAGGCTCACAGGCGCCAGTGTTCGGACAAACAGGAGCATTATTTAATATTAGTCCTGTTCCAGGAGCGACTTCTTATACATGGACCGTCTCAACGGGAGGTTCAATTAATTCAGGGCAGGGAACTTCTGCAATCAATGTTAATTTTTCATGCACTGCTGCAATAAACGGTACAGTAAGCGTAATTGCAAATAGCACCTGCTTTGGATCCAGCTCACCAAGTGCATTGTCGTACGCGATGAGCGGCTCCCTTGCGACGCCCGGAACAATTTCCGGACTTACTTCAGTTCCAAAAGGAACCACTGGTTTAGTTTATTCAGTTTCATCTGTTACAGGTGCCACTTCTTATACATGGTCAGTACCAGTCGGATGTACTATTACTTCGGGACAAGGTACAAATTTAATAAAGGTGGATTATGGTTGCACAGCAACAAACGGGAACATTACCGTAACTGCAGGTAATTCATGCACCACTACTCCTTTAAGTTCTCTTGCAATTACTGTACAATCCACACTTCCAACGCCCGGAACAATAGCTGGTTCTGCTTCTCCTGCCAATGGTTCTGCAATCAATTACACTATTGTGCCTATTGTTGGTACAACTTCTTATAATTGGTCGGCACCAGCAGGCGCTTCACTTGTATCAGGTGCAGGAACAAATTCAGTATGGTATAGTTTTTCATGCGGCGCATCAAACGGAAATATTAGCGTTACAGTAAACAATTCTTGTATTACAGCTGGTACAGCAAGCAATCTGGCTATTGCTCCAGTTGCGGCTGCCTCAATTAGCACTCTGGGATCTATTACCGAGACTGGTAATTCAGGCAGTAATAACAGGACTTATTCCGTTGCATCTGTTGGGAGTGCTTTATATAACTGGACTGTACCCAGCGGAGTGACGATTATTTCAGGGCAGGGAACCCTTTCTATTTCAGTCAACTATTCAGGGACTATCAGTGGCACCATAAGTGTAACGGCAACCAATTCCTGCCTGAGCCAGAGTAGTACAGCAAATTTAGTGGCTAATTTAACGAACGGTTTGTGCTTTTTAGCAGTGGGCTCAGGTCAGTCTGGCACAATCCAAACATGGACAGTGCCCGCCGGGGTTACCATCATCAACATTGAAGCATGGGGTGCACAAGCAGGAAATGGAATTAATACTGGTATTGGCGGTTTAGGAGCAAGAATGAAGGGAACATTTTCAGTTACTCCCGGTCAAACTCTAAAAGTATTAGTAGGACAAAAAGGTAGTGATGGATATGCCGGTGGTGGTGGAGGAGGTTCGTTTATTTTCGATAACAATAATAATCCTTTAATCGTTGCAGGCGGTGGTGGTGGTATTAATCCAGGAATAACAACTAATTCCGGTAACACTAACGGTGGCAGTGGAGGTTGTGCTGGTGGTGGTGGAGGTCTTTCCGGAAATGGCGCTGATGGGTGCTCTGGTGGTGGTAAAAGTTTAATAATGGGAGGATTTGGTGGTTCCGGTAATAATTCAGGTAGCGGTGGATATGGTGGTGGTGGTGGTTCTGAGTGGTATTGTTGCGGAAGTGGTGGTGGTGGAGGTGGTTATTCTGGCGGTAATGTGAATAGCGGTGGTGGTTCCTACAATTCAGGCACTAGCCAAAGTAATACTGCCGGTGTTCAAGCAGGCGATGGGAAAGTAATCATAACCTGGTAACCATTGTATTCTGAATTTAAACATGTTTTTTATTCAAAATTCATAGCTAACAAATGGGGCTTTATGAGGTATCACATTATGCCTCACCAACCTGTCGCCAACTATCAAAGCTGGCGACAGGTTGTAATCTTTATCTACTATAAATCAAAACTTGCCCAGGTAAAGACACAATATTTCCCAGGTAGTATAAATACCACCCTATAAGTACGTATTGTAAATTACGATTAAGGACCCATTTTTTGCAGGCCCGTTTAGAGTACATTTGTATTAGAGTCATAGGCAATGGGTAATATTATCGAAAAATTAAAAAAAGATGTTCGCTTTGCGGAAGGGTTGAATGCTTGTATCAATTGTGGTACATGCACCGCCATTTGCCCTGCTGCGGAATTTTATAATTACGATCCACGGCAGCTTGTAGTTGATGTACAAAGTAATAATGAAGAAAAAATAATCGAACTCTTAAAAAGCGACATCATCTGGTATTGCGGCGAATGCATGAGCTGCAAAACACGTTGTCCGCGAAGTAATACTCCCGGCCTGGTTATTATGGCACTCAGAGCTCTTTCGCAGGAGCTTGGCTATTTTACGGAATCCGAGAAAGGACGCCAACAATTGGTTTTAAAACGCACTGTAGGCGAATGGTCACTAAAGCATGGCTATTGCATGTATCCTGAATTGCTTACCACCCATAACTTCCCTGAACAGGGCCCTATATGGGATTGGGAGCACGAACATCTCCATGAAGTAATGAATCGTTTGGGAGCCAATTACCAAGGGGACGGAGAAGGTGCGCTCCGCCGTATTCCACAAGACGCTTTAGATGAAATCTATAAAATATTCGAAGTTACCGGTGGACTAGACTGTTTCGAGAACATTGAGAAGTGCTCCCGCAAAAAAGCTAAGGAGATGGGAATGCAATTCGATGAAACACACAACAACGAATATTTCGATCATATTTTCACAACTAACAACGGTTTGCACCAGAAAGAAAATTCAGATGAAAGTTGAAGGGAAGAAAATCCTTTGGAAGGAGTATCAAAAGGAAATAGCTACTGATCATTATTTTTATGCACGAAGCTGCATCAGGCAGAACTTTTTCCCTGCATCAGAATTTACTTTCCTGCGCGTAATGCGCGATGAACTAGAAAAGGATGTGCATGAAGACCCCAAGCATACCACCTGTACAGGTATTGTTTATCATACTGATCTAGTTCGCATTGAAACTACTATGACCGTGATTGCACGTCAGTTTTCACTGATGACGCAATCGGGCTATCGCAATTACATTGCATCCTGCATAACTTCTTTTGGATTGTACAACGAAATCCTTGAGTTGTGGGAACATCAGCCCGAAATGGAACAAAAGGCCAGGGAATTGTTGTGGAAAGCAACCAAGCGCGAATTCGAAAAGCCGCTGAATATAGCTCACTCAAGTGATATAATTTATAAATTCCGTAACGATATAGCTAAACGTGGTAAATTTCGTCTTATTAATCAATTTACCGGCAAGCCTTTGAGAGGAGTTGAACACATTGGTTGCCACTATTCGAGGATGTTTCCTCATAAAGGTGTTGGAGGGGCCGAATATCCTTATGTATTGGCAGGAATGATCGAAGCCTTTGGCGGAGAAGTTATTGATTATCCGGAGCGCAGACATTGCTGTGGGTTTGGGTTTAGACAGTATATTGTAAAAGCTAATCGTGGTTTTTCAATAGCCAGTTCGAAGAAAAAGTTCGAATCCATGGCTCCTTACAAGCCCGATTTTATTCTTACCAATTGTCCTGGATGCCCCTATTTTCTCGATCGCTGGCAATATGCCATCAGCGAAATGGAAGGGGTTACCTATGGCGAAGATGGCCATGGAATTCCGGTTCTTACCTACGAAGAATTAGCTGGTTTAATATTAGGATACAATCCATGGGATATAGGACTACAGATTCATCAGGTTGCGGTTGAACCGTTACTGAAAAAAATAGGCATACCCTTTGATCTGACTACAAAATACCTTGACGGCAAAGGGAATAATATTGGAAAACCTGAAAAACCATCGGTTTTAAAAGTATATTAATTTACAAATGCATTCATGAAACACGTTTTAATCATAGGCGGAGGAGTGGCAGGTTTAGAGGCTTCAACCAGACTTGCAGAATTAGGCTGTTCCGTTTCCATTGTGGAGCAAACCGATAAACTTGGCGGGAAACTTAACCAATGGGATAGACTTTTCCCCAATAGCCTTCCGGCAAAGGAATTGCTTAACAAAATGAAATTGAACCTCAACGATCGCATCAATACACATTTTAACACTCATGTAGCTGATGTGAAACATAATAAAAACTTATTTGAAATAACCCTTCAAAATGGAATTCAATTTCCTGCTGATGCTATTCTCGTTTCCACAGGTTTCGATGTTTTTGATGCCAATAAGAAAGAAGAATACGGCTATGGAATATATGATAATGTAATTACTTCGGCTGAACTTGAAGAAACATTCAGAAATGAGGGACAACTACTGACCATGGAGGGAAAGACTCCTGGCAGAATAGGAATTATTCATTGTGTGGGTTCGCGTGATGAAAAGGCCGGACACACCTATTGTTCGCAGGTTTGCTGCATAACTGCCGTAAAACAAGCTATTGAAATACGGGAGCAGCTTCCCGAATCGGAAATATTCTGTTTCTATATGGATCTTCGAATGTTTGGTCGTCATTTTGAAAACATTTATAAAGAAGCCCAGGTGAAGCACGGCATTCAGTTTATCCGCGGCCGTTTATCCGAAGCGTTTGAAAATACAGGTGGTTCCGTGATGCTTAAAGTTGAAGATACGCTCCTGGGTAAACCTCTTCGCATGAACGTAGACATGGTAGTACTGATGGTTGGTATGGTGCCTTCCGCAACCAATACTCAACTAAAGAATATCTTAAAGTTGAAAATCGAAGAAGACGGTTTCTTAAGTCCTTTGGACATGCATTATGACTCTTTAAAAACAACAACACCGGGTATTTTTGTTGCCGGGGCATGCAGTGGGCCAAAGACTATGGAAAACACAATTAACGAAGCCCGTTCTGCAGCATTACAAATAGCTGCATATTTAAAAATTAATGTTAAATCCGATACAAAACTTGAGTTGGAAACATTTAAATCATGAAAGATTTTGGCTATTCGATATCGCAAGACAGGCAAATTGACTATGATGCATTGCCTAAAACCGTTTACCATCAGTTACAAAAGATGGAACCTTCGGTAAATGCTTGCATCAGCTGCGGTACGTGTGCGGCAACATGCAGTGCCGGACAATTCACTGATTTCAGTCTTCGTAAATACATATTGTTGCTTCGTCGAGGTGATGATAAGGAAGTAGTGAAAAATATTGATAAATGCATGTTCTGTGGTAAATGTATGTTGGCTTGCCCTATGGGGGTCAATACCAGGAACGTAATTCAAAGCATTCAAATAATCATTAATAATTCAAAAGCGGGAAAGTTAAGTGTGAATTCTGCTAATGTTTAAAGTTCCTAACTTTTAAACTTAAGATGATGGAAAAATTTAA
>CAYZNC010000128.1:0-7487 GCA_964478555.1 uncultured Bacteroidales bacterium
CCAATCTCCAAGATCTTTGTTCCCTAAATTATAATAATACCTTGCACATTTTCCGTTGTAACCTTCGCCATCAATCGCAGTCATGTTATCGTTAAAATCATCATCAGCATCGCCCCATAACCACTGAACTCCCCATAAAGTTTTGGTAATAATATAAGCATGTGACCATTGTTGATTGTATAAATTATCAAGACCCGATTGATATATATCAGGCATAATTGCAGCGTCTCTCATAATTTGAGCTCTGTAATCTGATAATCCCAGCATTTTTGCACAGGTAAATACAAAGTCTTTATGGGCTATGCTGCCATATTTCAAAAGCCCATGTTTTTTTCCTTCGTAGCATTTATGCGAAAAAATTACTAACGAATCCTCAGGAGTAATAATTCCTGAATCTTCATTTTTAGGATCTGATTGATCTTTAACTGTTTGAGTTTCCTTGCTAACAGAGTTTAAACTTTCTTTCTTACAACTGTTTGTTGAAAAAATTACCAATAAGGCGATGCCTAAAGCAAATAAATTTGTTTTCATTTTTTTAAAGGTTTAAGTTAATGCAAGTAAAATTAGCTTTTACATCTTAAATGAATGTTAGGGCTATTTTATGTTTTATTAAACAAAATAATCTTCGCTTGCATATTTCAAAACCTAAACATTAATTATCGTTAAATTAAGATTAAGGTAATATTAAAGTGTCACCTTGACCCCTATAAAACACGCTATTCCATCATCCATATGAATATGAAAATAAAAGGGTTCAAAATAACACATGTCAGTATACTGATCATGTTGCTATCCATCTTTAGTTCGTGTAAAAAAGAAAATTTTTTAATCCTTTCCGGGTCTGAAAATGAACCAATCGAAAAAATTGTAAAGGATTTCGGAGCAAAAAAAGGTTTTAACATCGAATTTAAATACAAAGGTTCAGTCGACATCATGCTCGAATTACAAAACAATCCCTCCGTTTACGATGCAGTATGGCCTGCCAGTGGTATCTGGATAACATTGGGTGATAACCTGAAAAAGGTAAAGTACCAGCAATCTATTCTCACCAGTCCGGTTGTTTTCGCCATAAAGAAAAGTTTAGCCCAAAAACTTGGTTTTGTGGGGAAACCTGTGAAAGTTGCGGATTTACTCAAATCTATTGAAGAGAAACAGCTAAGGTTTATAATGACTTCTGCATCACAATCTAACTCAGGAGCCAGCGCCTACTTTGGCTTTCTTTATGCTTTGCTCGGAAATCCCGAATATATCACTAGGGATGACTTGCACAAAGCCGGATTAAAAAATCAAATCAGAACACTGTTATCTGGCATCAACAGGTCATCGGGGAGCTCCGGTTGGCTTAAGGATCTCTTTTTACAGGGAGGTTATGATGCCATGGTAAATTATGAATCAATCATCATTGAAACTAACCAGGAATTGCTGAAACAAGGCAAAGAGCCTTTATATCTGATATATCCTTCAGACGGGTTGGTAATTGCCGATTCGCAACTTGGTTATGTAAACAATGAAAATGCTGATAAAGAAAAGTTTTTTAAAGAATTGCAGCAATATCTTTTAAGTGAAAAAGTCCAGAAGGAGCTTTTGCAAATGGGCAGAAGAACCGGATTTGCAGGTGAAATGGATAATGCTCCAGGGGATGTCTTCAACCCTGAATGGGGAATAGATACCAGGCGTATTTTATCTCCAATAAAATTACCCTCCACGGATGTTATTTTTGAAGCACTAAATCTTTATCAAACCGATTTCAGAAAACCTTCTTACACAGTATTTTGTCTCGATTATTCCGGAAGTATGAAGGGCGACCGGATAGATCAGGTTGTAAAAGCAATGGAAATACTTCTCAATCAGGATAACGCAAAAAAATATTTGCTCCAATGTTCATCGGATGATGTTATTGATGTCATACCTTTCAGTGATACGCCGGAACTGTGGAAAACAAATGGAACTACCAAAGAAAGGCTGGACTCACTTTTACAAAAAATAGAAAATCATAATGTTGGAGGACAAACCGACATTTATTCACCTGTTATGATGGGGCTGGACGAGATATCCAAAATTGATTTAAATAAGTATATTCCGGCTGTGATCCTGATGACTGATGGTGAATCTAATCATGGACGTTCATTTGAAGATTTAAAAGAATATTGGACAAAACTTGGAAAGGATATCCCCGTTTTTGCAATCAAATTTGGTGACGCCTCAGATGACCAGTTAAAAGCCATATCGGAATTAACAAGAGGTACTATCTTTGATGGTACAAAAGATTTGGTAGCTGCATTCAGAAAAGCAAAGGGATATAATTGATGAGCAAACAAACAAATGTTGCGGGGATTGTTGCGGGTGTCGTGGGAGGCTTTATGCTTCTGGTCTCATTCTTGCTATTGCACTTTATCTTGTTTTTATCAGTACTATTAGGCGTGGCGGGATATATTGGAACTTTTTTGATTTTAGCTGCATTAAAACCAAAAGTAGAAATGGAGCTTAAATTCAATGAGGTTACACCGGAAATTCTGGAAGCAACGTTGAAAGATGGCAGAGAAAAAATAAAGTCACTCGAAAGTTATGCTACGATGATCAAGGACCAAAGTGTCATTAAGAAAGTGAACCATATCATCGAAGTTATAAACCGGATATTTGAGAATTTCAAAAAAGATCCGAAAGATATTAAAGTGGCCAGGCAATTCTTATCCTATTATTTTGATGCTACTTTACGTATTGTGAATATGTATGTGGACCTGTCATCACAAAAGATTCGAACACCTGAAATTGCCGCTACGCTTTTAAAAGCGGAAAATATGTTGAGTTCAATTGCTTTGGCTTATGAGAAATTACTGACCAAACTTTTGGAAGACGATATCATGAATCTCGATGTTGAAATAGAAACCCTGGAAAAAACCTTCAGGGCAGAAAACTTAAAATAAAATTGAATGATATGAAAGGCGCATTAGTTGGTTTAGGAATCCTCATCATAGCCGGAGCGATAGTATTCGCTGTATGGCTTCAGTTCAATTCAAAACCGGAAGTAAAACTTAAGGGCATTGTTGGAAGCGAAAAAAGTGCTTTGCTTGAAAACGAAAAAGTAAAAAATCTCCTTCACAGTAAATATGGTGTTACACTCGAATATTCAAGGGCTGGTTCCATTGAAATGGTGCGCGATTCGGTAAATACAGAGATTGATTTTTTGTGGCCATCTAGCCAGGTAGCACTTGAAATTTTTAAGTTAAAACATGCCTCCAGACTTGTGAAATCAGAACTTATTTTTAACTCTCCCATTGTTCTTTATAGCTGGGATATTGTAGTTGCAGCCTTGATAAAACAAGGAATTGTTAATAAACAGAACGAGACTTACTATGTAGTAGATATGCCTAAACTACTCCAATTTATTAAAGAAGGTAAAAAATGGTCGGAGATCGGATTAACCGAATTATACGGAAAAGTTAGCATAAGCACAACGGACCCAACTAAATCGAATTCAGGAAACATGTATGCGGGCCTTGTTGCAAACATTCTAAACGGCGACGTAATAAATACGAATGACGAACTTGAAAAAGTTTTGCCAGCAGTGAAAGAAACCTTTGCAAAGCAAGGATTTATGCAAAGTTCATCAGGTTTCTTGTTTGAACAATTCTTGAAAACCGGTGTTGGTCAATATCCGATTATTGCGGGATATGAAAACCAAATTGTTGAATTCTCTTTATTAAATAGAGAATTCTGGCCCAAGGTCAAAGGAAAAATCAAAATTCTTTATCCGATACCTACGGTTTGGAGCGAGCACCCGCTAATGGCTCTTAATAAAAAAGCAGCCATCCTCATCGAAGCCTTAAAAGATCCGGAAATTCAAAAAATAGCCTTTGAACAACATGGTTTCAGAACTGGTTTGATAGGATTGCAGAATGATCCAAAGGTGCTTGAAGTAGCCGGAATACCAGAGAACATTACTAAAATAGTTCCTATGCCTAAAGCTGTTATCATGGAAAAAATTATTAATTCAATTAGCAGTAACAATTAAAATACTTAAAAAATGGACAATAATTCTTTGATTAAAGATACCGGAAGCCTTGCCTCAAAAGAAGTTGTAGATATTTCAAAACTAACTCCGGAAGAGTTGAGTAAGGTTGAGAGCATTAAATCACAAATAAATATTACCGATTCGCAGGCTATAATAACCTATGGTGTTGGTGCACAACGGGAAATATCAAACTTTTCTGATAGTATCCTAAACGAAGTTAGAGCAAAAGATAGCGGTTATGTGGGCAACATATTATCAGATCTTGTTTTCAAAATTAAAGACCTTAAGGTTGATGGTTTGGGCAGCGGAAGTGTCGTTTCCAAGATCCCCATTATCGGAGGTATTTGGGATTCGGCAAGGAAGTTTATTGCCCGCTATGAAAAACTAAATGTACACATCGAGAAAATTGTAGATGAACTTGATAAAGCAAGAATGCAAATGCTGCGTGATATCACCCTTCTCGATGCCATGTATGGTAAAAACCTGGATTACCTTAAAAATCTTGATCTATATATTGCAGCTGGCCAGCTCAAACTAAAAGAGCTTGAAAGTACGGTTTTGGTAGAATTAAAAAACAAAGCAGAAGAATCGAAGGAGCCTGAGGACGTGCAGAAATACAATGACTTTGGTCAGTTTTTAAACCGGTTTGATAAAAAACTACATGATTTGAAACTGAGTCGTATGATTGTAATACAGACAGCTCCTCAAATACGTTTGATTCAAAATGGCGATCAGGCGTTGGTCGAAAAAGTCCAAAGCTCTATTTTAAATACCATTCCGCTTTGGAAAAATCAAATCGTTATTGCCATCACCTTGTTCCGCCAGAAGAAATCGCTTGAACTTCAAAAAGAAGTTACCAAAACCACCAACGATTTATTGGAAAAAAATTCCGAACTTCTTAAGGACAGTTCCATTGAAATTGCAAAAGAATCCGAAAGGGGAATCGTAGAAATTGAAACGCTCAAAAAGGTGAACGACAATCTTATCACCACTATCGAGGAAACCATGAGAATTCAGTCGGAAGGTAAAGCTAAAAGACAGCAAGCTGAGGCAGAATTGATCAAAATTGAAAATGATTTAAAATCAAAACTTCTATCCTTAAAGGCGTAGTCTAAATATGTTTTGAGTTTTTTCCAGTTGATTGAATACACCATCATGATAAAAATAGATAATTATGAAAAATAAGAATAAATCTTTAATCTACCTGTTAATTTCCCTGGGTATATTAGTAATACTCAACATCAGTTGCAAAAAAAAAGATGATAATAGTCCAACCTACGGTAGAACTAATGCCGTGTTTAACCCTGGATTCACTTATGGAACCGTTACTGACATTGATGGTAATATTTATAAGACTATTACTATAGGTACACAAACATGGATGGCCGAAAACCTGCGCACTACCCATTACCGCAATGGCGAAATTATACCCGAAGTAACTGTTCATAGTGCATGGAGTGCACTTACAGGAGGGGCTTATTGTAATTATAACAATACAAGAAACATCGACAGCATTGCTATTTTTGGCCGGTTATATAATTTCTACGCAGCACAAGACAGTCGCAATATAGCACCCACAGGCTGGCATGTGCCCTCTCAAACGGAATGGACAACACTAATTACTTATCTTGGAGGCTCGAGTATTGCAGGCAGCAAACTTAAGGAAACATTTACAATTCATTGGAATAGTCCGAGCGCCGGAACCAACGAAAGTGGTTTTACAGCACTTCCGGGTGGCTGGCGCAATGCCCTTATGAAATTCTTTCAAATGGGTAAAATTGGTGGGTGGTGGAGTAATACAAAAGATGCAGTAAATACTGGTTTTTGTGAGACGCTGTATAATAGTTTAAGCAGTATTGATAGTCTTTCTGCTACTTTTGATAATGGCTTTTCAATTCGTTGCATTAAGGATTGACATGAAGCTTTTTATACCTGTAAATAGAATTTAATTTTCAGTAACACGATATACCTAAAGTTGAAATAATTAAATCCATCGAATTTATTAATCCGGTTCGTGATCTGACAACAACACCGGTATTTTCTACTAACGTTTTATGGACTACCGGCAAAATCATTATCAAATTCCAAGGTCAGGCCTGGAAGATAATTTGTACGAAAAATCCCGGCAGGGATTGAATATGGGTAGAAGGTATTTTGGTGAGGTATTGTATCGTCCCTGAGACGAAAGACAATTCGTCTCCCCTTTTTCTACTAACATTTTGTGCCTACCGGCACATCCTTTCATACTCTTTATTGTATTCCATAAACAGACTTCTTCCCCAAGTATAGAATTAACGTTAATTTAAGCATAACCTTTCTATCATTTAATGTTCGTATTCTACTTTCGGCCGAGATCAAACCATATAAATCTATCATGAAAAAACCTATTGTATTATTGATTTGCTGGTGCGTAACCATAATGAGTTTCGGACAAAGCACACTAAAAGGAAGAATTGTTGATTCTAAAAGTAATGAACCAATCATTGGAGCTGCAATTTCCATTAAAGGCACAACCACAGGAACAGCCTCAGACCTTGACGGAAATTTTACCTTCAAAACCAATGAAACCGGTGATAAAAAAGCTGTAATCAGCTTAGTAGGCTATACTACTAAAGAAATGGATATTCAAATAAAGGATGAAGTTACCGATTTGGGAACTATTACACTCGACATTGAATCAGTGGAATTAAATGAAGTCAGCGTTATCGCCTCAGTTGCTATTGACAGAAAGACTCCCGTGGCGGTTTCCACTATTCAACGAGCTTACATCGAAGATAAACTAGGTAACGATGAATTTCCAGAAATCTTGAGACAAACTCCCGGTATCTATGCAACCAAATCAGGGGGTGCATTTGGAGATTCCCGTGTAAACATCAGGGGTTTTGATACACGAAATGCCGCTGTTATGATTAACGGGGTTCCTGTTAACGACATGGAAAACGGGACAGTTTACTGGAGTAACTGGGCTGGTTTAGCCGATGTTGCACGTTCCGTGCAGGTACAACGTGGTTTGGGAGCAGCTAAAATTGCGGTGCCTTCGGTTGGAGGAACCATCAATATTTTAACCAATACCACCGATGCAAAAAGAGGCGGAAATGTATTCATGACAATTGGTAATGATAATATGATAAAATATGGAGCTACCATATCAAGCGGGTTAACAAAAAATAACTGGGCGACTACTATTTCCTTATCAAAAAACTCAGGAAATGGTTATGTAGATGCAACTCAGTATGTAGCTTATTCTTATTTTTTCAATTTGTCGAAAAAAATAAACGATAAACACTCCCTGGCGTTTTCAGTATTTGGGGCACCACAGTGGCATAATCAAAGACCATATCAGATCAAGTTTTCAGATTATGAAAAATATGGGCTCAAGTACAATGACCAATGGGGTTACAAAGATGGTCAGGTATTAAACGTTAAAAAGAACTATTTTAATAAACCTCAGGCAATACTCAACCACTTCTGGCAC
>CAYZNC010000128.1:7587-15593 GCA_964478555.1 uncultured Bacteroidales bacterium
TTTTATATCGACAAACCTTCGATGACCAATGGAGATGTGAATAATCCTAACAAAATAACTTATGTGGGTGATAAACTGGGCTATCATGACGATGCCAAAGTAAGGTGGTATGGTGTATTTGGCCAGGCTGAGTACACACTGGGTAAATTAAATGTATTTGCGGCAGGTTCGTTATCTGATAAATGGTATCAGCGGATAGATTACATGAGATACTTTTCCGACGATGTAAAAGCCTTGATAAATAGCGATTCTACCACCAGAAACCAGTATATGTCGGCGCTTGGAAATTCAAATTACAATCAGGCTATGTCCGGATCTCAAAAATCAAAAGTTGCCGATATTATCGGGTACAGCGCAAAGGGCGGAGCCAACTATAATCTTTCGGATAAGATGAATGTTTTCTTCAACGCCGGATACTTTGAACGCCAACCAGATTTTAACACAGTTTTTCCTAACAACCTGAATATTAAAAATGAGAATTCGAAAAATGAAAAGGTACTTAGTTTTGAATTGGGCTATGGTTTCCGCAGCCAGTTGCTGAATGCAAATATTAATGTTTACAATACCGCCTGGAAAAACAAAACATTGGTTACCTCATTTACCGACCCCAATACGCTTGTTACTTCTTTTGCAAATATAGAAGGGGTTAATGCACTTCACAGAGGTATTGAAGTTAGTTTAGAATCTTCTCCGGTAAATAACTTAAAGATTAACGGCCTCATTTCAATAGGCGACTGGAGATGGAAAAATAATATCGACAGCGTTCACATTTATGATGAAAACCATAACCCGGTGGGTAGTCCCGTTAATCTGAAACTTAAAAATGTACATGTAGGTAATTCGGCCCAAACCGTTTTAGGCGTGGGAGTTGATTATGATTTAAATTCCGGGTTTGGAATAGGCGCTAATTATACCTACTTCGACAGGCTGTATGCATACTTTGATGTTACTTCTCATACGACTGCCGTAGATGTATGGAAAATGCCAAGCTACGGCCTTTTGGATATGAACATGAAATACAATTTTACAGTGGCCGGGCTGCATTCTTCATTTTATGTTAATGTGCACAATGTATTAAATACAAAATACTTCTCAGACGGAACTGACGCCGACATGACAGCCCCCGGCGCAAAAATGAATGCGCAAATTTGGTATGGCTTAGGATCAACGTGGTCCGTTGGTATAAAAGTTAAATTTTAATAATCATTAAAAATTAAAGTAATGAAGAAGATAATCATCATTTTAAATATTGTAATTGCAGGCATGGCACTGTTTTCAGCCTGTAATCCAACGAAGGATTTTAAAGACGAATATGATCTTTATAACGACCCTTCAAAAGTAAAATTTGCCGATACCATTAGTGTTTATACGCTTACCTCTGCAGATTATGCAATTAGTACGGTACCGTATATTACTAAAAACAAATATTTTTCTGATAGCTACGCTGTTGCTCCATATTTACTGGAAATTCTAAACAAAAGGTACAATGCAAAAATAAGTGGTTCGTTAACCATTACCTACAACTATTACTGTCCGCTCACTTTACTTGATTCTGTTAACTATGCCCTTGTAAATGGTGAATATGGTAATTCATACAACGATTTTAGCTTAATTACAGATTTGTATAGCTATTTATCAAAAAATTATCCAACAGCAGCGCGAGGTAAAGTGGTTATTTTAACATACAATTGGTATGTATCATCTGTTACCTCAGTTACCAATACATTCGTTTGTTTGGGAAATAATGTGTGGATGATCGTTACTCCTTTTGTATTAGCCGACTATAAACTAATGAGTCAGGGTTATGCAAATTTTAGTAACACTACTGATGCCAGTAACAATATTCCTACATATCTGCAGAATTCGTACTTGCCCTATGCAAAGTCCGGAGACAATCTGCTGGTACAGTATGCTGTTTATGCATCGAAAATCACCACACAGTATATTCAGCAATATACCTTTAATGGCACTGCATGGACAGCGGTTGGTAAAGTAATTCCTGCTACTACGGTGGTTAACTTCGATGGAACTGAATGGAAATTTCCTCCACCGGTTAAAGTAGTATTTTTTACCGATCCTATTCCTGCAAACGCTATAGGTTATACACTTACAACTAACGATTATAAGCTTGTTGGTAACACCTATTCAGACTTTGACAGAAGAACAGGTCAGTCGGAAGGAGATGATAATGTGTTTCTTAAAAAAATTGGAACCATACTTAAAACCCAGTTTGTAGCTTCTATAGCGGTAGACCAGGTTTACGCAGTTACTTATGCAGATTACTCGGGTTCTACTCCGGCTCCGAGCAAAACTATTTATGTTAAAGTGGTTCCACAATAAAAAATGTTAAGCGAAAATGGTTGTATTGCCCGGGAGGTGGAGTATCCCGGGCTTTTGACTTTTCCCGACAAATAAATTAAACATTAATTTAAATATTATGAAGTATACACCTATCAGAATTTGCGTATTGTTAATGATTGGTTTTCTGTTCATTAATTGGGGCTATCAGGGACATGCTAAAATTAGTTCCACGGTAACTTCTTTCTTCCCAAGAGAAATGAACCAATTTAAAATATGGTCCCAGCCACTTGCCCAACATTCATCAGATGCCGATGAACGAAAAAAGACAGATCATCTGGAAGGAAGAAAGCATTTTATCGACATCGATAATTATGATGACTTTATAAAGAATCATAAGATTATCGAGAATTATGATTCTGCCATGATCGTTTATGGCCGTGAATTTATCGATAAGAATGGCACCCTTCCATGGACAACCGATTCCACCTACCATTCATTGGTACACTATATGAAATTAAAAGATTGGAAAAAGTCTATATTAACTGCTTCCGATTTGGGTCATTATGTTGAGGATGGGTTTATGCCTTTGCATATTACCAATAATTACAACGGTGTTTCCACTGGCCAAAAGGGAGTTCATGCGCGATACGAATCTGACATGATTGAAAAGTATTTACATGAGATTACCTATGACAGTTCTTCAATCAGCCCGGTTAAAGACGTTAGATCCTTTATTTTCAGGTATCTTTATCATAACTACATTTACAAAGATTCGGTGCTGATTGCCGATAAATCTGCCAGTGAACAGTCGAGCAATAGTTATTCTGATGTTTACTATCAATATTTATGGAAATATACGAAAGGTTATACCATACAATTATTCAGGAACGCCTCAAAAACAACAGCTGAATTAATATATACAGCCTGGATAGAAGCAGGGAGGCCTGAATTTAAAATGAGCGATAATCCATCCATGGTTTCTAATTGACCCCAAAGAACATTTGCTTAAACCATAGAAATCGCTCAGGGACTACCTTCGACGCTGGCTCCGGTATTCCCGGTCGTTGAGCGGAGTCGAAACGACATTTGTTTAAGTCATAGTCGCCATAGGCTCTGTTGGCTTGCTACCAATAGTTGAGCGGAGTCGAGCCCATCTTTAAATAAATTAAAAAAACCTCAAACATTCCGTAAAATGTTTGAGGTTTTTATTTTAGTCCTTAATTTTCCTGCTGATACATTTTAGCGTGAGTCAGCAAAAATTACTGTTTTATAAATTTCTTCTCAAATTTTCCTTTTTCGGTATTTACTAAGATAAGGTAAGTTCCCACGGTAAGTTTTGAGATATCCAATTTATTGGTTCCATTTAGATTAGGCAGTTCAATTAACACTCTTCCCTGAATATCCGTTACCTTTATTGCAGAAATTTCACGAATACCTTCTAAATTAAGGAACAATTCATTTGTAGCAGGATTAGGATGCACGTTAAATGCCGGTTGCGACAGTTGATTGTTAATTGGTTCCGAATTAGCAACAACTTCTAATGGTTCAGCTTTAGCGTTTGCAGTGATATTGACGGTATAATCCTCTACTTCGCCATAGCTAAATGTACCACAAGGTGTTGGTGTACTGCTATAAATCATGGCAACCCTCATTCTCGTTGCGCCAACAGTGGCTGTGGATGGTACCGTAAATGTAGCGCTCAGGAGTGACGTGGTAGTACCCGATCCGCTAACTATTTCTTCGCCCGCATCGGTAAAATCGCCATCCTTATTATAATCTATCCATACTTTCCAATTTTCACTGTAGACTGTGCTACTGAACCCCGGTTTAAAATAAATGGTCTGGCTCGATCCTGTTGCAATTGATGTTGAAAGATTTGTAAAGTCAGCATAGCCACCATTTGCCCCTGTTGAATTGTTTATTGATCCCAGCTGAACCTGGCTTATCCATTCGTAGGTTGTTCCACCTTTGGCAGAACAATAAGCAACAGTTGAATTCAATGTTGTAAATGTTGTTGAAGCAGAATATGCGGAAGCACTTGAACTATTTTTTGCACTTACCTGGAATTCATATTGGGTATTTGCTGTTAAACTGCTTATAGCCAATGACGTTGTAGTAGCATTAGCAGATGTCCACGTAGAACCGGACACCGGTTTATACCTTATATCATAGCTTGTTGCAGTGGAAACAGCACTCCAGGACAATGTTGCTGTACTGTTGGTAATGTTCGAAACAGCTAGACCAGTGGGTATACCGATTGCCGATGAACCTGCAGAAATGTTCACAGTGTAATCTTCAACTTCGCCATAAGAGAATGTTTCGCATGCAGTTGGCCCGCTTACTGTACTACCGCTTATATATTTCATTGAAACACGCATACGGGTTGCACCTGTGAGTGCCGAAGAGGGTATTGTTATATTTCCTGAAGCCGTTGTACTACTGGCCACTCCCTGGTCAAATACAAGTTCGCCTGCATCATCCAATGTACCGTTATGGTTAAAATCAATCCATATTTTCCAATACTCTGTATAAGTAGTGCTGCTAAAACCGGGGGCTAATGTAATACTATAGGTGTTATTTGTATTAAGAGCAACCGATAAGCTTGTAAAATCGCCATACCCGCTATTGGAAGCCGAGGCATTGCTGAAGGAACCAACTGTCACCCCTTTAATCCATTCATAAGTGGCTGTACTCCCTTTCGATGTGCAATATGTAATGGCTGCAGTTGAAACGGTTACCGGACATGTTGCTGTTTTATTACCATCCTGGGTTGTAGCTGTAATGGTAGCTGAACCGACTGCAACCGCTGTAACCAAACCACTCGTGCTTACCGTGGCCACATTTGAATTGCTCGACGCCCATGTAATATTTTTATTAGTCGCATTGGCAGGAGATATCGTAGCTGTTAATGTTGAAGTTTGTCCTTTATTTAATGATAAACTTGTTGGACTTACCGATACTCCGGCTACTGGTATATTAACATTATTGTAAGTTAAATATCCAACGGAACATGCTACTCTGGCTGATGTGGCAGCAATTCTCATATATCCTGATTCTCCCCAGGAACTTCCCCATGAATTTCGAAGTATCCAGTAGTTACCTATTGTAGCATCATATCCCCACCCTACCAGCGCAATAGCATGATTTGTGGTGGTGTTTTCACAAGGGCTTCCGTCACAAGTAGTAGAAGTATTTGAAAATATACCACCGGTATAGTTCTGAAAAGCATCGTCCACATAAACAGCAGCATCTACAACTCCATAAGTCATAATGGCAGTTTTAATTGAATTAATATCGCTGCAGGGTACCCTATACCAATTTGCAAATTTTATTTTTGGAGCATTGGTAGCCGCTGCAGGGCAACTTGGAGCAGTTTCTGAATAAGGAAAATAAGATTCGTTGCAGGTACCAATATCAACCAAAGCCTGTAGTTCGGAATAACTGTAATCAGCGCCGTCGCAACCACTAAAGTGCGAACTATAAGCTGACATGCTACCCAGGCAAAATGCAATATAAGCTTCTGCAAAATCCGCACAGTTACTATCATACTTACCTGTTGCATAATTATATACTCCTTCGGCAGTGGCTGTTGCTCCAAATGAATAGCAAGAACCACAATTACCCTGGTTTCTTACCGGACCAATATAGGAATGTCCATTATTACTTCTCCAATCGAATGATGTAGGAATGGCCGTTGCTGATTTAAGTTGCGGGCTAATCTTTGCCTTTTCAATAGCCTCGGTCTCCGAATTATGTTTACCTGCCGATAAATCGGTTAAATCACCGTTTTGCTGCATCAGATCCTTCATTGGAATTTCAATAGTGCCTTTTAAACTTGAATTTGAATAACATACGGCGCATTCAGTGGTATAACCCATTTCGTTTAACATTTTTGTTTTAACCAGGTACCCTTTCTTAACGCAATAAGAATATTCCGGTGATACCTTGCCTTTATAAAGGTCCCAAGAATTTACTTCCTTGCCATCAGGTAAAACAGTTACTCCGAATTCGTTACCCCTGGCATCGGTTCTTGTTTTGAACTCGTAACCCATTGCCTGAGCGTAAGCTGCGGCTGGGTTTTTGTATCCTTTTTGCGCAAAAGAATTCATAGTAATCAATACCATTAAAAATAGTAAAATACTTTTTGTGTTCATAGATTAGAATTTTAAGTTTAACATTGGTTATATTGAGCTTATAAATATTACTCTTAACTTTAGATTCTGAAATTACCTATAATAAATTTTTATTCAAATAGATAGTGTAAATATTTGTGTAAATATTACTGTAAACCACAAATTATCTGATTGTAAATTAGATAATTACTTAAGTTGTTATTTTTTTGCTTTAACGATTACAATTTATTTATAAATAGTTACAATTTTAATTTATAATTGAATACAGGCCAGCTTCCTATGAATATAAATTATTGTGTGGGCCCGTTATCCACCTTAGCCTCAATAATACTTTGAATATTTGCCGGAACGTTGGATAGGAAATCATAACCTGTTAAAGATTCAATTGAATCGACACTAACTCGGTAATAGCCCCATGGCTGACTCGAAACGGTTTGGTCGTTGGGCAATAGAACAGCAATTACTCTGGTGGAAGTGCTGACTCTGCTCAAGTCATTATTACCATTTGGTATCACAACTATTATTTTCCAAGTTTTGGCTGGCACAACAATACCAGTGCCAACTGTATTTGCAAAGCCATTAGAACCTGTTCCACCTTGTCCATAAGGGCCACTGATAATATATAGCTCATTACCGCTATTGACTAAAGTGCGGGAATAGGATTCGAGGTTTTCCCACGTGATTTGGTTATTATTAGGGGCTTGAGGAATCATATTGGTCATCAAAAAAGTAGCTGAATTATTGGCTATGGATGAGGTTCTGTCAGCTGAAGGACACATGTGTCCTCTATCAAATCCGGAGCCCGAATAACTGGTTGCTCCAACCTGGTACCATCCGGAAGGTAAGGTAACATCTGCTCGATAATCATCCTGGCGGGGAGCACTGCCAAAGTCCGTGGAAGTCAAATGCCAGCTTGTCCAATTGGGGATAAGTTTCGAATTGTTGTATGACGAGCAATATTGTTGTTTAATCGTCAGATAGTTATTGAAATTTACAATATTACCAGTGGCATTACTGGGATTACCCAGCAACATGTTGTCATCATCGGCAACAGTTGGAATTTTAGTGGTATCTGTTGGGGTCTTAGTTGTATCTGAAGGCGTTTTTTTGTAATAATCATTTGCTAAAAAATCATCAATATTAAGGCGATTAGCATCACCGCTAGTTTTACGTATCTCGAATCTTATATTGCCGGACTGATTGATGACGAAATTAACAGTGGATAGAGAAGTACTATTGGTATTGACCGTATTACCGACTTTTGTCCAAAGTGAACCACTATTGGCAGACATCCATAATTCCCAGGTGCTACTTCCGTCAGAACCATAAATTGCATGTCGCACCTGAACTGTGTCAACTCCGTTTGGCTTATCATATAACATGGTGATTTTGCCGTTATTGATAAGTCGCGCAGCACTGGAGCCTTTTCTTCGATCCGAAGATGAAGTGCCAAGTAGGGCATCGTCGAAATACCATATTCCCGTGGAAATCTTAATTGCAGAAGGTGAGTATGAAGTTTTCGTGGTTTTTTCGAAGGTTTCCGATAAGGTGGCAACTATCGGTTGACTGCTC
>CAYZNC010000129.1:0-15194 GCA_964478555.1 uncultured Bacteroidales bacterium
AACGTTAGCGGGCATAATAAAAAATGTACACCATGAGAGATTTTCGACTGATTTTATTGATTTCATTTTTGGCAATCTCGTGTAAGCAGATCGAAAGACCTAAAATTGAAAAATTCATTTGGATTCGTCATAATCTCAATTGGATTCATGATCTTTCTGATTTGCAGGCAAGATATTATTTGAGCTATAATGATAGTTTAAAGACCATTTTCTACGCTCATAATAATTCAAAAGTAAAACAAGTTGAATATTACGATTCATCAATTAATGATTCAATTGGCGATATGATATTCAAAAACTTTTATAAAAAATCTTTTTCAAATTGTTTAATTGGTCAACCTTCGATTTATGACGGGGATTTTTATTGTGTGATTTACAAATTTGAGAATGAACCAGAGCATTTTATAAATTATTTGCCTTTTGCAATATCCGACAGTTTGAAAATATTTATGGATTATGTAGAGAAAGCAACAAAAAATAGGACTAACAAACCAACTAAACCTTTTGATATAAGCTCTAATTTAATTCGATATAAAGATACAATTGTTGAATGTTTTCCGCCTGCACCAACGCCTGCAGAAATCGAACAAAAAGTGAATTTTAAGAAACCAAAATATGATAAAAAATAATTACGCCCGCTAACACAGTGAAGTTATGAAACAGTACGATCGATTTTCAGCTGATTATCATTGGTTGTACTCAGACGAAGTATTAGCTGGTAAACATTTTCTATGAACGACATTATAACATAACTTATCATCCATTCAAATATCAGGTTTTATTGGAAATTTTAAAAGAAGTTGGTTTTACAAGTATTTATTCTAATTTCACAGATGAGAAAGACTTATATACAATTACAGCAAAAGCTGGTTAAAAATCGGAAAAATTGCTGTATATTTTTTTTATTGGTGCTTTCTGGATCGTCAATTTATGCCATGAAAATAGCCGCATCAAAAACAGCCGATATTTATACCGTTAACGGCTATCTGTCTAAAACTATCAATATTTTCTTCACTTTTGATGCGCCAAAAGAAGGAGCCTGGGGACACACGCTGCAGGCAACCGATTTTAAATTGATCAGAGAGGCCGGTTTTACCGCAGTGCGCCTGCCCATTCAATGGGTTACACGGATGAATACTGAACCACCTTTTACTATCGACCCGCAATTTATAGCCCGGATAGACTGGGCTATTGGTGAAGCTCAAAAAAACCACTTGGCCATTATACTTGATAACAATACAGATGACAAATTTAAGAAAGAGCCCGCCGTTTACCGCGAACGCTTTTTGAGTCTTTGGAAACAACTGTCGGCCCATTATCGACATCAACCCCAGCAGGTTATGTTTGAGGTAATGGCCGAACCCCACGGTGGGCTCGATGTGGTTTGGAACGATTATTTTAAGGCTGCGCTGGCTATCATTAGAGAAACAAATCCCACCCGCCCGGTTATTGTTGGGCCATCTTTTTATAATTCGATGTCTAAGCTGAACGATCTTCAGTTGCCGCAGGACGATTACCTGATCCTCACCATTCATTATTATGACCCCATCAGGTTCACCATGCAGGGGGAAGATTGGTTCCCTGTTGGCAAGCCGCGTGAATGGATCGGCACCAAATGGCTGGGCACCGAACAGGAAAAGAATGTTATTATTCATGCAATGGACGTTATTTCGGATTGGGCGAAAAAAAATCATCGTCCGGTATTTATAGGCGAATTCGGTGCCAGTGATCATGCCGATACCACTTCCAAAGCCCTATACTTTGGCTGCATCAGGCAGCAGGCGGAACTGCAAGGTTTTTCATGGGGCATTTTTAATTTCGCGGTTAGATTCAGCCTTTACGACCAGAAGGAAAAAACATGGCACTGGGATTTATTGCGGGCTTTGATACCTGACGGTGCTCAACATTAAGAAAAAGGTTAAATCCCGTCAATTTAGTTGTTTCAAGTGTTATGCGAAGTCCCCAGCTAAGCATGCCAGTTCCGCAAAGCGGGACAAAAGCGGTTACCGTTATTTTTAAGGATGCTGTTTACAAAAGTGGTGGTTTTGATATCTAGAATGTATAATGAGTAATATGATGAAATAAGAACACAGTTTATAGTCTTACAAAACGCAACGAATATGGCAAAATTAGAATGCCCAAAATGCGGCTTAGTGGAACTCGGCGATTCCGTCAAGACACTTCTGGTAGCATTATAGCTCTGGTTAACGGGGGAAAATGTTTTGTTATGTTGGCAAGTTTGCCAAATGACATAATAGTGATTTATTGCTGGAAGTCCAAATCAGATTTCCTGTTATGCCCGGGTTTTCGACTTTACGTACACACTTTAAATATATCCTTTATGAATAGCAATATTAATAAGGGATGCCGTATTTTTGGCATTGAGTTTAATAATTATATTTTTTCGATGCCTGTCGACAGTTAAGGGGCTTAAGAATAGTTTTTCTGCAATTTCCGCATTGGTAAGTCCGTCGGCAATAAGTTTCAGGACTTCAATTTCACGTTCCGTGACAATCGTTTGGGAGTCGCGTCTCTCAATTATTTCCTGCGATTCGTCGCACATGTATTTTTTACCGGCTAAAACAGTTTTAATGGCGTCAATAATTTCTTCTTCAGAAGCGTTTTTTAATACATATCCTGATGCACCATTATCAATCATTAACTTAACGATGCTTTGTTCCCGAAATGAACTAACAACCAGAACTTTAATTTTTTCATTCTCATGCTTAATAATTTTACATAAATCGATCCCATTGCCATCGGGTAGGTGGTAATCGAGCAAAACCAAATCAGGATTGAAAATTTTCAGGGTTTTTTGACATTCTTGCGATGAATAAACAGCAACACAATTTGAAGCGAGGCCATTAGCTAAGATAAGCTTTTGTAAGCCCTCGGCAACTATCGGATGATCATCTACAATTAAAATGTCAGCCATTGAAAACCAGGTTAGTTTCTCATACAAACTTAACGTAAATTTTAGAATAATAAAAAATCAAAAGGTCAAATCGAAAATTCGATAGTAATTTCTGTTCCTTTACCAGGTTTGGAATTTATTTCCATCTGGCCGTTAAAGGTGTCAACCCTTGATTTTATACTGGCAAGGCCAATTCCCTTAGTAAATTGAATGTCCTTCAATTCAAAGCCTTTACCATTATCGAGTACAATAAAACACAAGCGTTTTGGCTCCTGAATCATCTGTACCACCAGTTCTTTTGCCTCAGCATGTTTAATGACATTATTCACCAATTCCTGTATAATCCGGTAGATATTGATTTCAAGATTCGATTCCACTCTGTCAAACTGGCCATAAAACTGAAAGTCAATTTGTATTGGATTTACTTTACCGAGTTCACTGCAGAAATCCGTTAGTGTATCTTTCAGTCCAAGTTTCATGAGTGCCTCGGGCATCATGTTGTGAGCAACTCTTCTTAGCTCAGTTATGGAACTATCGAGCATTCCTAAAGCCTGATTAAAACTATCGACACTTTCGCCGGTTAAAATTACATTACCTTTCATATTGTTAAGTGCTACTTTTACTCCTGATAATAAGCCACCAAGCCCGTCATGTAAGTCACGGGCAAGCCTTTTTCGTTCGGATTCTTCGCCCTGTAATACCGATTGGGTGGCAGATAAAATTTTTTCATTTTCAAGCTCCCTCACTTTATGTTTTTCTATTTCAAGATGGTTTTCAGTAATAACACGCTTATTCTGAATATTTCGGTAAATTAAAAATGCCATACCAAATAGTAAACATATCGTAACGAACAATGCATAAATAATTATATTTCTTCTTTTTATAATAAGACTATTCATTAGTTTTTCGTTTTGAAGCTTGAGAATTTCTTTTTGCTTTTTCTCAGTTTGATATTTTGTATCGGCATCTGATATTTTTTCAGACCAGCCTTTGTTACATTGTTCTTCAGAGAGTCGCTCATTTTCATTAAAATAGTGGATGGCTTCTGTTGGTTCATTTAAGTAAATAGAAACTTTGGTTAAAACCCCATACGTATATTTTAGATTTTCGCGATTTGTTGTATCACTTATATATAATGATTTCATGCCATATACTTTAGCTTTTTTGTATAATTTCATATCCAAATAAAACCCGCAAAGTGCACTATAGCACTCCATCAAACCCGCGATATTATCATTTTCTTTGTAAATACGCATAGCTTCATTTAAATATTGAATCGCTTTTTCGCTTTGTTTCTGTTGATAATAACAAGCACCTAGTCGTAAAAGCGTACCGGCATAGTACTGATAATTTAAATGCTTAAATATTTGCATGGCCTCCTCTCCATTGCGGATGGCCTCAGGATATTCTTTTTTTTCAAAGTCTAAAACTAAAAGGTTAAAAAGAGATACACCGAGACTCTCTTTATCTCCTGATACCCTCTGCATACTAAGAGCTAATAACATGTATTCTTTGGCTTTTTCCAAATTACCCGCTGAATAATAAACACCGCCTATATTTGCCAGTACTTGTCCGATTTTGACCTTATCATTATTTAATTCATAATATTTACGTACCTGGTTGTAAAGGACTATTGCAGTATCATATCTCCCTATTACCTTAAAAACATTAGCAATATTATTCTTAGTATCATTAATTTTGTTCTGCAAATTATTTTCTTTTAAATTTCCTGCCTTTCGTAAATTTAAAACTTTTGTAAAATAATAGATTGAGCTGTCATTCTTGCCTTGCAAATAAAAAATTTTCCCAAAGTATTCCAGAGCGTATGTTTTGAATACAGGCTCATTGTATTTAATTGACAGATCAAGCAGATTCTTGGTCATAGCCAAGGCTTTCTCAAAATTTGTCTGAACGTATTGACCGCACAGTTGATCTATTATGTTTAATTGTTCTTTATGATTCTTGTATAATTTCCTGCTTAGAAGGTTATTCAACGAATCAATACTCGTTTGTTGTGCAATGAGTATATTGCCTGTAAACAACAACAAACCAATCAGTAATTTGGACAATTTTTTCATTGAGAGTGGGATTTTAGTTCTGTAAATATTTCAAACCTCCATTTTTCACTCAACAAATATACATCTAAACTATTTTTTAAGAATACCCTTTTTTGGGTATTGATATGTTTTGGGTAGCAGATAGTTTTGTATGTGTTTGAAATCATAAATATTCTTAACATGAAACCTGTAGGTATTTCCATTCACAAACACAATAGTGTAATAATTAATTATCTGTGTGGTTCCACATCCTTTAATTCTAAAGTTATTATATGATGAAAAAAATATCTACAATCCTTTTAGCATTGACATTATCCTTAAGCGCATCACTAGGTCAAACTCCTGTTATGACCATGACAACTTCAAAACCTATTGGTTCCACTATTTCTTTTGACTTGATAGCTTACCTGGATAACACTCCAATACAAGTGGACTTTGGCGACGGTACCCTGATAAACAAAACTATTGGCATTTTAACTACCAAAATTAGCGGTACTCTTGTCGGTTCTCAAACCGTAAAAATATATGGTGCAGGGATTTATTACATTGATTGCAGTTCTAACCAACTTACCACTTTAGATGTAACTAAGAATAATGCATTGACTCTGCTTCTTTGTAACTCTAACCAACTTGTCTCTTTGGACGTAACCAAGAATACTGCATTGAATGACTTCAGGTGCAACTCTAACCAACTTGCTACTTTGGATGTAACTAAAAATACTGCATTGACTTTGCTTTATTGCTCTAATAACCAACTTACCACTTTGGATGTAACTAAAAATATTGCATTGTCTCGGTTTGATTGCGGTTCTAACCAACTTACCACTTTAGATGTAACTAAGAATAATGCATTGACTCTGCTTCTTTGTAACTCTAACCACCTTACTACTTTGGACGTAACCAAGAATACTGTATTTACTTCGCTTTATTGCGATAATAATCAACTTACTACTTTGAACGTAACCAAGAATACTGCATTGATTCAATTTGATTGTGACAATAACCAACTTACCACTTTGGATGTAACTAAAAATATTGCATTGATTTCGTTTGTTTGCTGCGTTAACCAACTTACCACTTTGGATCTAACTAAAAATATTGCATTGACTTCGTTTGGTTGTTGCGTTAACCAACTTACCACTTTGGATGTAACTAAAAATACTGTGTTGGCTCAATTTTATTGTAACTCTAACCAACTTACCACTTTGGATGTAACTAAAAATACTGTGTTGGCTCAATTTGATTGTAACTCTAACCAACTTACCAATTTGGATGTAACTAAAAATACTGCATTAACTGACCTTAATTATTCTAATAACAATCTTACCGCTTTAGATGTAACTAAAAACACCTTATTGACCAATCTTGATTGCTCCAATAACCGACTCACGTTTTCCACATTGCCTCTGAAACAAGCTACATGGACAATATTTTCTTATGTACCCCAAAAACCAATTTCTATTCCTAAGGCTTTAGGTACAGGGTTTAAGTTAGACCTTAGCAATCAGCTTACAATTAATGGAAATACTACGGTATACACCTGGAAAACCAAAAGCGGTACAACCCTGATGCAAGGAACCGATTATACCATTACCAATGGGGCGACAGTTTTTATTAAAAATCAAGCAGATAGCGTTTACTGTGAATTGACTAATGCTACATTTCCTGATTTTTCAAGTATTGATGTACTAAGTACTACCAATGCCAAGGTACTGAGCCAGGTCCCTGTTATGACCATGACAACTTCAAAACCTATTGGTTCCACTATTTCTTTTGCCTTGGAAGCCAATACAGTTAATACCCCAATACAAGTGGACTTTGGCGACGGTACCCTGGTAAACAAAACCATCACTGCTAGTACCAATATTATTGGTACGCTTGTCGGTTCTAAAACTGTAAAAATAGATGGTACAGGGATTAATTTTCTTAATTGCGCCGGGAACCAGCTTACCGCTTTGGATGTTACTCAGAATGCTGATTTGGTTGAGCTTTGGTGCGACGATAATCTGCTTACCACTTTGAATATAACCTGGAATGCTGCATTGCGATATCTTAATTGCTACGATAACCAGCTTACCACTTTGGACGTGACCCAGAATAAGACTTTGGATAGTTTTAATTTCTACAATAACCTGCTCACTGCATTGGATGTAACCCGGAATAATACATTGACCAGTCTTGATTGCTCTAATAACCGACTCACATTTTCCACATTGCCCCTGAAACAAACTGCATGGACAACATTCTTATATGCTCCCCAACAATCAATTACCATTGTTAAGACTTTGGGTGCAGGGGTTAAGTTAGACCTTAGCAGCCAGCTTACTGTTAATGGAAGCACTACGGTTTACATCTGGAAAACTAAAAGTGGCACAACACTTCTGCAAGGGACCGATTATACCATCACTAATGGGGAAACGGTTTTCCTTAAAACCCAGGCAGATAGCGTTTATTGTGAAATGACCAATGCTACATTTCCCGATTTTACCGGCGTTAATCTGTTAAAAACTATCAATACAAATTTAACATTAAACACCGCTATTGAAGATATGCAAACCAGCGGACTTGAAATATACACACATGATAAAACTTTATATATAAATGTGCCATGCAATGCACAATGTTCAGTTTTTGATATCAATGGGAGGTTGATAATATGCAAATCCATATACAGCGGATTGAATAACCTGCAGTTGCAACATAGCGGGGTTTATTTGCTAAAAATTACCAGCAACAGTAATGTGGTTACCCAAAAGGTGCTTATTGAATAACCTGCCATTCAAACAACCTCCGATGATCGAAATCAGATTAAAATATCTCGATATCATTTAATGAAAAAGCGCCAAGCGTAAATAGCTTGTTTTTAAATTATAAATATCATCAGGACAACACTTTACGAGTATTTGAAAAAGGAAGGTGTGCAGTATAAAGGTTTTAAAAAAAGTGTAAACAAGTCGTAAAGAAAAGATTAATAAAATTACATTAAATGTAATTTTATTTTAATAATGAAATATTATTCTTATATTTGCAAAACAATATTTTGTTCTTCATGCACATTATTTCATTTAGAAAATTAAGGGAGTTCTTTGAGAAAGACACAAATTCAAGAGTTGCATTCCAGGATTGGTACAAAAGAGCTAGTAAGGCTGAATGGGATGATTTTTCGGACGTGAAGAAAACTTTTAATTCAATTGATGCTGTTGGAAATTCAAGGTTTGTTTTTAATGTGAAAGGAAATCATTACAGAATAATTGCTAAGATAGTCTTTAAAGCTAAAACAATATATTTAAGGTGGGTGGGAAACCATAAGGAATACGATAAACTTAAAAACATTGATAGATTATGACAAAAATAACTGAAAAGCAATACAGGGAGGCAGAGGCAAAAATTGAAGAACTATTGCCTTTGGTAAATGAAGATACCCCAATAAATGACACAAATTATATTGAGCTTAAAAGGGTTTCTGATATTGTTGAAGCTTACGAAACTGAAAATTATTCAATAGGATCACCTACATTGAGAGAGGTTATCGAATTGAGAATGTTTGAAATGAAGCTTAAACAAAAGGACCTGGCTGAAATACTTGAAACAAGTACATCCCGGATTAGCGAATACCTTAATGGCAAAAGGGACATTACAATAGAGATAGCCCGTTCATTGCATAAGAAGCTCAATATTGACAGCGATATAATTTTACAAGGTTAACTCACTTAAATGCAGGAGAAGTCTTATTCGGGACCTACTTTGCGCCGATGCAGAAAGTTTACGCAAACAAAAAATCGAGAAAAATATCAAGAGATATGGATTTCGTCATTGATTGAACTATAAAAAACAAGTTATATGATAAACATTATTGGAAAACACTATTACAAAATAAATATCTAAATTAAATATTATGAAAAGGGGTTTTAAATCTTTTGTTTTTACCGTCGGATCATTAAGCTTACTAACTTTATTTTTATATCAGTGCAAAAAAGATAATAGTAAAGATAGCTCACCATTTAAAACCATCACATATGGAAGTATGTCGGATCAGGAAGGTAACATGTATAAAACTGTTACGATAGGCACACAAGTTTGGATGGCTGAAAACCTTAGAACAACTATTTATAATGATGGTACTGCAATTCCTAATGTATCTGATGATACCGAATGGACAAATCTTTCAACTGGAGCATATTGCAATTACAACAATACTGCAAGTAATGTAACTACCTATGGAAGGCTATACAATTGGTATGCAGTCAACACCAATAAACTTGCCCCTTCAGGCTGGCATGTGCCCACCGATGCAGAGTGGACAACTTTGGAGGATTATCTTATGGGCAATGGCTATAATTATGATAGCACAACAACCGGCAATAAATATGCTAAAGCTTTAGCATCTACTTCAGGTTGGACTTCATGGACAGACATTGGAGTACCGGGTAATGCAGATTATCCGGCTCACAGAAACGAAACAGGTTTTTCAGCGCTTCCTGGCGGCTATCGTTTCTACGATGGTTTGTTCTACGACATTGGTGACAACGGTGAATGGTGGAGTGCTTCCGATTACCTAACATTTGCCTACTATCGGCAAATTCGCTACTGCGACAACTTTTTGTATAGAGACTACTATTTTAAGTTTTGTGGAGGTTCTGTTCGCTGCATTAGGGATTAAAAAGGCTATTTGACGTTTACATCCCAAGGCTAATATTAATCAGGAGATGATACTTGCATATTTAATTCCGCTTAAATGTTAGGTAAGATTTAAAACTGTTTGTTCTGCATTATACCAATCGGCTAAGTCATTTCCATTTTTCCTGCCATTTTTCTCCCAGAGATAATATGCCGCCAGTCTAACCTGATTTTCTTCATAGTACCAGTCTCTCTGGTCATCGTGCGGAAGATTGTGAACACGGTTAATCCAATTCATATATGCCATGTACTGTTTATGTTTAAATTTAACAGTAAGGTTTTGAGGGATTAGCTTTACCTTAGGGGTTACGTTTGCAACAACATTATCGTAAAAATTAATTGCATTGATATCAAAATATTTTGTGAGCGCTTCGGAAAAGGTATAGCTCTTATTGCCAATAACAGAATCGCCTTGCGGGGGAATTGCATCCAATGTTGTTATTGTTCCGTCTTTTATAACCAGCTGTACCCATTTACTTATATTTATATTTTTCGATGCAACTTTAAGTACCTGGATTGCCAGACCTAAATGTATAAAAAGACTTCGTGTGGATGGGTCCACATAAACGGTTATGGCAGTGATCCTTGAATCGGAAACCAAGCCTGAATCGACATTAAACCATATTGTGTCTCCGGCAGGAATATTGATCTGATACAACCCATTGCTTTGTTGGGTCACGGTTAACCATTTTTCAAAATCAAACCCGTTGGGAAAAGTAATAGAATTAATATTAAAAGAACAACCAAATGCTTCAAAAACTTTTAAAATCAGTATTAGCATATCCTCCAATAAACTTGTAAATGCCTTAATTATACTGGCAGGGTCAAAAAGATTTGGAAAATTAAGGGGGACAAAATTAGCAGGTACCTTCATCTTTAAGTTTGCAAGATAAGGTATCATTGCATTAAATGCCATGGCAACCACTGATCTCAGTTCATCAATAAATAATTTATTGGCAATCCAAACAGCAGTACATTGATCTTCAGGTATAAGCAGATGGTCCAAATAAATGCTTCCATGCTCAAAACCCTGGTTTATTAGTATGGCAAGATTACCATTACCTGGACTTACAGGGTCAGCTATAAAGGCAAAATCGATTAAACAATTTTTTTGTAAAAAGTCATACAAATAGCCTTTTAAGGTTGTTGAATAATCCATTTTAAATGAATGGATAACAGGAGGATACTCAATGTATTGGGTTAAGTATACAAGGGCACCAATATTCAAATCAGCCACTAATGCATCGCAATATTCCTTTGTCATTGGCGATGATTGAATGCTGAACTGGTAAAATTCCGAATCCTTTGGATGATTAGCATCAATATAATCGGAGCCGCTTAAATATAAAATGATATCAAATCCATCCTGAATTTTTTGCGATTGTCTGATGGCAAATGATAATTTTTTTAAACTTGTGGTAAGGACGAATACGGTGTTTTTTCCTGAATTATCGCTAAGTTGAAAAGTACGTTTGATTATAATTGAACCGCTAACCGGAATTACTACATCAACAAGGTTTCCCCCTTTTGCCGATGGTAGAATTGTACACGAATGAGCAGTAATATTGGCGGTTGATGGCCCTAATGTACCATTATAGCTATACTCAAATATTTCTTTCAGAAATTCATTGATCTTGTTTAAATTCATGGCTAAAATTACATCCCAACCAAGCATTGAGTCGTCATTAACCGGCATCATCATTGCTGCGGTTTCAGCTTTTTTTGAATTTTGATTTCTCGGGGAAATTTTACCATTTTTACCACTTGCACCTGAATTTTTTTTCATTTTACTTTGTCAGTGATTATAGTGCTGACCCCGCACTTTTAAAAATTGGTTAATTACCTTTTTTTTGCCTTTGCTACACATTGTGGGTTTTCAGGGTCCGGTAGTTCCGTGCCACCTTTACTATTGCCCGTTACTGTCTTTGTCGGCAGACCTTGAACTTACAGATTGCCCTGAACTTTTCTTTTACAAAAATCTTCCATTGTCATTATCCCCACTCCAAAATATTAAAGGATGTAATAAATTAACAAATACAAATCGTATTTGTTTTTAAGGAGTTTGTCTCAACAAACACATCTGTTGGGAAACTTGCGCAGATTTAAGGTATATACAAGAACTATTAGGACATAGCAGTAGCAAAATTTAATTAAATCAATCCTTGATAAAAGAAAAGGGAATCGGATAATAGACAGAATCGTTAGACTGACTCATTAAACGAACATTCATCCAACTCGACAAAATTAATTGAATAAAATACTTACAAAAAAGCCCAACTGCCAACATCGGCTCATACGAAATGTGGGTTGTAGTGGGTTTGCAAGTTCTGTTCTTTCTATTTATTTTTGTGAAGGCTTAGTGAACAATATTCAATCAAAATATGTTTACATTTTAATTGAATATTATATAAGATTGATTATTTACTAAATAATGATAAACATGTTAAATATTGTTGATTTTGAAAATGTATCTTTAGCCGGCATAGAGTCATCCCCTGTTTCGAAAACACTTGCGGGTTTACGTGCTAACGAATCAAGGTATTTTAAGAACAAATATAATCATGATTTTACTGTTATCCCTGCAACCGAAAGCAAGAGTACCCTTGATTATGTTAATAAGATTCTTCAAATTGAACGTGATATTAAAATTTCATCTACGCCTCTTGAAACATCAAGTTTCATTGTTGAAAACATCAAATTTACTTATGTGTTCTATGAGAGCGGACTTGTTGTTAACGTTATGTATTCAATAAATGATCCCAAGAAAAGAGCGGTAGGCTTTAAACTTGCAGAAGGGATTGAAGTTCCAAAAGAGTTAGAAGGGAAATTCAAGTTTGCAAAACAAAAGTCAAAACTTGCTGGAATAATTCGTGGCTCATTTTTTGTAATTAAGGGGGAATATTAAATTTCTTATCTGAGCATGGTACTAAGGATAAATAATTGGAAGATAGTTTGCGGTAACTTTATGATTGTAAATATTTTTATTTCTTTTCGCTTTCGATTACTTCCTTCATTTTTTTTAATACTGTTTTCCAGTTTTCTGTTGAATGTTCCTTTTCTTTTTCTGTTGAATTGTTGTCTTGAGAAAGAGTTATAACAGTTTTGTTGTCCTTTGTTGATATTTTATAAGTAACAAGTTTATAGTTTTCTGGCTTATCTTCTTTTCCTGACATAGAACTCAAATAAGTACTTTGGAATATTTTTTCAGGTTCCATTTTTTTGATAATTCCCTTATCGTGATACTTTTTCCCTTCGTATTCACCATTGTAAGTAATTGCGCTACCTTCCTTCCAATCAGAGGTAACATCTGTTCCCATAAGATATTTTTTTATAAGTTTTGGTGTAATTAATGCTTTCCAAACTTGTGCAGGGGTTGCATCAATGCTTATAAATGTTTCGGCCATTAATGTATTTTTCATTTTCGCGTTTATTTTAAGTGGTGAATGAATTTTCATAACGATACAAAAGTAGATTCTTTATTTATTGTAGTGGTTATATAATTTATTCAATAAGTTACATTATTCATACAACTATTTCAATTACTCCATTTCTAGTTAAATTTTCTATTAACTATTTGTCTGCTTTGTATGTTTCCATGAAATGCTTTTTTCCTGTCGTTACGGTCGGGTTTCGCTAGTTTTCAACTTTAAAGGGATTTGCAATATTTAACGCTTAATCAAAAATTGTAAAGTGTGAGAATGATATAATTTATTGGAAAAGTTGTGTAACACTAATTATTATAAGAGGAATTACCTTTGCTTGATGGGTCTATAGTTTTTTGCTTGACAAGAACAATCAGCTGGCCCAACAACAAAACATTAGCAACAATAAAATGATAAAAGAAAATATGAATTCCGAAAAATCTGCTAATTCGCTGCGCATTCTCACGCTTAACCTATGGCAACGATACGGTGCTTGGGAAGATCGGCGTTTTGTGCTCATTGAAAGAATTCGAGTGTTACAACCCGATCTTGTGGCGTTCCACGAATCGATCAAAACCGATGAGTATGACCAGGTGCTTGATTTGCTTGGCCCAGGGTTCAACATTGTTCATTCGAAAAACCGAGATACTAACGGGATGGGTATATCAATCGCAAGCCGCTGGCCACTCGGAGAAGTGCAGGAGGTTGACTTGAACGTGACTCCTCGAACGGCAGGATTTCCTTGTACGACTCTTGTCGTAGAGGTTATGGCGCCCGATCCCTTTGGTTCTTTGCTTTTCGTTAATCATTTTCCTAATTGGCAGTTAAACTTCGAGCATGAGCGAGAGTTGCAAGCTTTGGAAGCCGCTCGATTCCTTGAAGAACGTGTTGGTCAGACTAAGCAGCAGGTAGTGTTGGTTGGTGATCTCGATGCCGATCATGACGCAGCAAGCATACGTTTCTTGTCTGGCAGACAATCTCTGGGCGATATGAGTGTCTGTTATCGGGATGCTTGGGAAAGCGCACATCCTGAAGATTCGGGTCATACCTTCACTCCTATAAATCCTTTGGTAATGAACGGGGAAGTGAAAGGAATGAGACCATTTCGCGATTGGCCGTTCCGACGAATCGACTATATTTTTGTCCGTTTTGGGGCGCATGGAGGAAATGCCCTGGACATTGCAACGTGCGACCGCATCTTCGATGAGCCTATCAATGGCGTATGGGCCAGTGATCATTTCGGGATCATCGCCGATATAACGAAACCACAAGTTTAGAGAGGAAAATTCTAAAAAATTTTAATTAAAAAGAAAAATAACATTTAACAAAACATGACAGCAATAATTAACCACAATATGTCACAAGCGGCACTCCCTGTAAAGGGCAAATGGGCAAATTATATAATCCGTAATTCTTCCTACAAATCAACCGTCCTCCGTTCATGATCTTCTTTTTTTAAATTTTGAAGTTGTTTGTTTTCCGGTTGAATTTCTTCCTGTTTCTGCTCTTCCTGTGGTTTATCATATTCTTTTTGTTTTGGCGCAGGTTTATCTACACCGTCGGGAACCTTTAACACCTGCTGTTGATGGTGATTGAAAAATTCTTTCATCATTTTTCGTTGCTGCTCCATCATTTTGTTCATATCGGCCCAGTTACTTCCAAACATGTCATTGAACGGATCTGTATTATTGATTAAGGAATCCTTCGTTATTGGAGAATTGAAACCAAAGTTAGGGTTGTTGAAATTGAAAGAAAAGCTTTTTGAAAAATGTTCCTGCATACTTCTAAAGACAGAATCTATGTTTTCAGGTATCTTCCCGTCACTGGACCAAGTGGAAGTGTAGGTAGAGTCATAACCAATGATATTCCCGTTCAGATCTTTTTGTTTATTTACATGAATATCTACCTTGGGTTGCTTCTCATTTTTTTTATCGTCGCTAATTTGGTCCTTGTCGTTGTCGTGTTTTTGTGCATTAATACTTTGGCAGATTGGGTTAAGTGCTAAAAGCAGAATAATAATACCACTTAACATGCCTATTTTCTTAAAATTCCATTTTGTTTTCATGACTAATTTCATTTTAATAACTCAAAAATAATAAAAATGAAATTTGGTTTAAACCTCTT
>CAYZNC010000130.1:0-15193 GCA_964478555.1 uncultured Bacteroidales bacterium
GGAAATTTGGACCCTGTTGTTGCAGGGTATAATGCATCTACAAAAAAGTACACTGCATTTAATACAGGTTATGAACTGGCTTATTACGGGAAAGTTGGGTATGACAAACAAATTAACGATGCGTTCAGACTTCGGCTTACGCTATCTGGTTACTTTGGTGAGCATAATGATCATAACGGATCTCTCTATTTTGGAGATCGTGCCGGGTCACGCTATTACCTGGTGATGAATAAGGAAACCAACAGTGCCAGTGATGTTGATGCCTCTGTTAATCATTTGTCAGGTAACTGGGGCCCTGGTTTTACTTTTAAAGATAATTCCTTAATGGCTAATCTTTATTTAAAACTGAAGGGGCTCGAAGTTTTTGGCACTTATGAGAATGCTGTGGGAACCCCAGCATCACGAGTAGGTAATTTTACGTTTAATCAGTATGCCGGGGAAGCCCGTTATCTCTTTGGAAAGCAGGAACAATTTTACGGTGGCGCCAGGTATGACTATGTTAAGGGCAATCTTAGCAACGTAGATAGTAATGTTGGCAGATTTCAGGCTGCATTGGGGTGGTACATGACGAAAAATATTATTGCTAAACTGGAATATGTAAATCAGACCTATTCCAATTTTGTAGCATATGGTGGTAACGCCGGATTTAAAGGTATTATGGTGGAAGCCGGAATATCTTTTTAACTGTTCAATATATAGAAGAGAAGCAATTAGTTAGGAGATAAGGGGTCTCTTTACTTAATCTCCTGATTACTTTCTCTTCTAGTTTATTAATGTAAAGAAATCAGATATTAGGGTATTAAGATAGTATAACGCTTAATACTCAACCTTAAAATTATAGGAAATTGGCATTTAAGTATAACATATTATTAATTCTGATTTTAATCTTAAGTCTTTCCAATAAGAAAGAGGTTAATAATTATTTTGTTGTGTTGGAACCTCAAAGTTCACTGACCATACATGGAATTACCAATGTGAATACTTTTGAACTTTCTTATCTGATAAAAAATCCTCCGGTTAATTTATATCCTTCGGTTAATGCCACCGACAGCAGTTATAATTTAGGCATTGCCGATCTTCATGTACCCTTACGACAATTTGAAACCGGTAACCATTTGCTGAAAAATGATTTTCTCGAATTGGTAAAGGAAAAGCAATTTCCAATAATGACCGTTTCGGCTAAAAGTTTTTATTTGTCCGGAAAGAAATTACCTGGTTTTTTTGAAACACAGAAAGGGATGGCCGGCGTATCAATTACGCTGGGAGGTATTACCAAAACCTATAATATTCCATTTACACTGAAAGGAAATAATCAAACGCTTCTTATTGTGGGCCATCAGGTTTTTAATATCAGGGATTTTAACCTCGAGCCACCCACTAAATTTTTTGGTTTAGTGCATGTAAAAGAAACGATTGAAATTGATTTCAACCTCAATGTCCGGTTTTCGAGGTTGGATTAGCAGTGAAGAAAATAATTTTGCTTTCATTGGCGAAAAAGAAAAGTTAATTTCTATTCCAAATGGGTGATATTGGTTTTAACAGCGTTATTTTTGACCAATATTCCGTGGTTTTTATCTTTAAAGGTAAACTCTTTGGGACTGTTTTTAGTTGGTACGGCAATATAAAATTCGCCTGGTTTTAATTTAATAATTTTAGCTATGGTTCCATTAAACTTACCACCCGATAAAACTCTTTTTTCAATTTCTCCCTTTTGATTAAAATAGATTTCATTCAAATAAGAGTTGTTAAGATTGATGGTATATGTTTGCGGGCCACTAAGTATAATTTTGTCTTTCGTTTTAACCCAGTTAGTTCCCTGTCGTAAATCAACAAAAGAGAACCCCAAATTACTTATCCCGTCAACAATTTCCTTTAAATAATCAGGATCCAAATGTGTATGAAAATAGAAGGAAGCATAACCATCGCGAACGTTATAAATGGCTTTTGCATTACTGATAATTTCATGGATAGCACTTTCTGTACTGTCTTTTTGATCAAATGTTTCCAGATATCCTAAATCTTCGGGATATACTTTCTGACCGTAGATATCCTTATCAATAAGATATGGAAAAAATTGTCCTTCATCAGTATCATTGGCCACAAGGCGCCTCTCGATGGAAGTGCTGAAATATTTAGAAATAACTTTGTATGTTTCAATAGACGCAGCATAATGGGGTGTTTCCCACATTAAGGGATATATGCCATTTTTTACGCATTCGTCAATCCCTTTCTCAATTTTATTCGCTATTTCCTGCGGGGTTTCGTCCTTAATCGGCAAATTTGTACTACTGTCCCAAAATTCATAATCAAGGGCCGAGATTCCTTTATATTGATGAGTTACTCCATGTAATACAATGGTGGCACCGTTCTTTACGCAATATGTTAATGCTTCTACTAATTTTGGACGGTCCGATAAACTTACATGAGCGTTATTCTCCGGGTTAACATAAAAAGGCACCACTCCAATAAGAAAAGGAATATTGCGTGACGAAAGAATGTCAGCAATTTTGTATAAACTTACAGGATCACGTAATGGCGTAACATCTTCAATACGAACAATGGCCTGATGGCATTCGGAATGACTTTCGCCAACCATTTCGTGCAATAAGTCTGCAAATAGCAAATATCGGTCGGTTTCCGTTGCATTGTCAAATGGCATGTCGGCAATATAATAGAAATTAGCCGATCTGATAATGTATGGGGTTTCCTTTCCCAAATACTCAGATTTTGCAGTAGCCAAAACGGCTGCTTTCTTTTTATTCGTGATCTGCACCATATATAAATTGCCCGATTCCCTTGTAAATGTCTTTTCTCCTGATTTTACCACATGGTAGCTTTTGGAAGAGTCTACCTGTAAAATGCAAAATCCATATTTATTTTTTATATCCTTGTTTTTCTCAAATTCAATTATCTCTTTGTTAATCCAAATCACGGTTTTCTTTGTTTGCCACACATCATTCATAAAAATTACGGATGCCGGATTTTTATCCTGCAATCCAACAAAAAATATAATATCGTATTTATCGATGTTGTGAGATGAATATTGGGCCATATTCAAAGTTTTAACCGAAGTTTTGAAATGACCAAGCAAATTTTGTAATTGTCGTGTTTCTATAACAGCAATCGGTTTCATATCGCCGGTTGCATCAGTTACGATAAGAACTTTTTTCTCGTTTAAATTATTCGTTGAATTTTTGATCTTAAAACTATTGGACTCATATATATTTTGAGCACTCACTGCAAAGGCCAACAATAGGAGAGGAAGCAAAAAACTTTTGGGTATCATTTGGTTGAATAATATTTTGTTTCTAAAGCTCAAAACTAGGAGCTATCGATATTTTTGTGATGAAATTGGAATTAAATTACAATTAAGAAAGGATTAACCAATCTTTTAAAAATCCGGTTTTTAATTGATCTTCCTGATACATGACAATTATTATGTCAGCAGAGCTTTGTTTATAGTTGGACAGGACTCTGCAAAAAGAGTGCCATGATATTCCGAAAAATATTAATTATTTAACGGTCAACCTGACTATTTATTATAAAGTATGTTAAATACATTAGTGTTCTAATGCAATTAATTGGATCATAATAAAATAATAGCTTCAGCCACTTGATTGGCCAAACTTTCAAGGAGGAATTTTGAACTGCCAGAGGCTATCCTGTACCTAGGTTCTGACAATTTTGCAAATGAAGAATTATTTACATTATTTACGGCGCTTTCCCATAGAGATATTGTCGAATTTGCTGGGCATCTCTACCGAAAGTGCGGTTAGGTTGCTAAAAACGGGCAGGTTTGGCTGAACATCACATCAGAAAGTTATCACTTTTTTGCTTCTTCTTATTATTTCATATAAATCGGCAAGAGAGGTGATTGTGCATGATTTCACCACCTCGGTTTTTCTTAATTTGGCACATGTGGCACATGTCAGGATCTGGCCACCATTCCACCAAAATTTATCGCTCAAAACTTTAATCCCAAAGGTGTCGCTTTTTGCCATAAACACATCAAGGCCTTTACCCAATACATAAATGATCACAGAATCACCTCTGGATTGACTATAGGTAGCCAATCTCAATGCATTCCAAACTGTTTCAACATCACCTGAATAAATAACAATAGCTAAATCCGGTTTACTGCCTTTTGAAAATGTACTGACATTTTCACAACTCGATGTAACTTGCGAAAAGCCGGTAATTAAAAAACACAACAGAAAAACGGTTGCAGATAGAAATTTTTTCATAATTGATAGTTTTAGATTTGAATCAAACTTTCCCTATCATTAAAAATACGGGAAATTCTTTAATATTCCCTTCTTCTAAAGTCTTTTTTATACGATAGCATTCCTGATGGCTGATATCGCTGAATCCTTTTGATTTTAATAAATCGTTACTTCAAATCCTGAATCCAAAAACCAAGATATCATCCATTTGTTCATATTCTCCACGCCAGTTATCAAAAAATTGCTCTAATTCTTCTTTTTGCTTGCTCATGGGGTTTTCATGTACATCAAGCAATAACTGACGGAAACCGGAAGATTTTAATCGTTTAGCTTCTTGTCCGCCCATTTGATCTCTGAAACCGTCAGAAAACAAATAAAGTATGTCGTTAGTTTGCAATTCAATATCATTGTTTGTAAAGGAGGTCTTTTCACCAAAAAACGTTCCAATAGGCATCTTATCCGGCTTGTACTCAATCAGTTCTTTTTTTCTAATGATATAAAAAGAATTGTAGGCACCTGCATATTGCATTTTATTTGACTTTTGATCGATAATACAAAGTGCTATATCCATACCATCCTGGGTTTCACCTTCAGAATGTCCTTCTTTAATAAAGGTACTTATCATACGGGCCTTTAAAAGATTGAGTATTTCATTAGCCTTAAATTCTTTATCGATAACAGAGATTTCGTTTAGGAAAGAAATCCCTAGCATACTGAGAAAACCTCCAGGCACTCCATGTCCTGTGCAATCAGCTGCTGCAATGATTACTTTTTCATTTTTTTTAAATATCCAATAGAAGTCGCCGCTGACAATATCTTTCGGCCTGAATAAAACAAAGTAATCGGAAAGTAATGCTCCGATCGCTGTACTATCAGGCATTACGGCTGTTTGTAACCGTTTTGCATAATGGATACTATCTTTTATTTCCCGGTTTTGTACTGCAATTTTATTGCTTTGTACTTGAATATCTTCTTTCTGTTTTGTTATCTTTTCATTTTGCAAGGAAAGAGCAGTATATTGCATTTGAATATGTTCTTTTTGCTCCTCAATCTGGTGTGTACGTTCACTGACCTTTTCCTCAAGAATTTCTTTTTCCTTTTGCAAATTACGTTCGCGGAATTTAATGACCAGTGAAATAATATACAGCCCTGCCAATATATTAAGAAGAATAAACCACCATGAAGTATAAAAAGGGCTTTTTATTTTAAATAACAAGGTCTGTTCATTACTGATTTTACCAAAAATGTTTTTCGCCCTGACATTTAATTCATAGTTCCCTGATTTTGCCAATAACAAATCAATTTCCGGATTTGTGCTCCATTGTGACCATTCAGCCATCAGTCCTTTTAAAATATATTGATATTGATTGGAATTTGGCTTAATAAAATAAGGAGCACTTATATGAATTTTCAAAGAACGATTTGACTTGCTTAATTCACCACCATAAAGAGAAAAAGTTTCACCTGAATTTCCGGAGAAACGTTTAATGAATGCACTAAAATCTGACTTATAGGCAGCGATACCTTTCTGATCAATTTTATAAAGATTTAAATTGTTGTTAATGATCCACAAATTTGAACTATTATCAGAAAATATCTGGTTAATGTTGTCGAAGAGATTAAGATAATTTGGAGCTACAGAATCAGGTTCAGCATTTACAGAAAGACTTATCCACTTATTCCCATTTCGAATCCAGGTATAATCATGTTGGGTAAAATAATATTTCGTATCTGTACCCACAAATTTAGACATTGTCAGATCAGGTTGTATCGAATCGTTTAATATGGAATATATACCTGAAGAAAGAAAGAAAACTGGTTTTTTATTAGATATACGGACAATCATTCTTTCACGATATTCCGAAGAAAATTTGAAAATCTTTAAGCTGTTAATTGAGCCATCTTTTTTTAATTTTGCTTTGTAAACCTTATTCTCAGAACCAATCCAGTAATTGTCGAACATATCTTTGGCAAAGGAATAAACGGGTTCTCCGGCAAACACTGGAAAATTTAATGTTTGCCACGAATTAGCTATTTTCTTTGCAACCACAATACCTTTGTTTGTGCATAAATAGATAGAATTTTCAGAAGGTGCAGCGTATGCATAATTCGCTTCAATATTAGGCAGAATTAACGTTGCATGTTTTTCCGATATCTCATATACACCCGAAATTGTAACAGCAATAAGCTGTCCATTAAATATAAACAGTTGTTTGCATTTATGTTCGAAACCCTGAACTTTTGTAAATATATGGCTTACAGAAGTAATGCGATAAGCTTTTTTCTGAATGGTTTTTTCGCGGCTTGATTCTCCTCCACCAGGAATGTTCCGGGATGATGATGTTTTTTCTTGAGTTTCTGATTTGCTGCCTGCAGGGTCTTCTGTACGTTTTTGTTTTTTCGAGAAAAGTCTACTGAAAAAACCCTTTTTTGTTTCTTTGACCTGGACTGATTCTTTAGTTGTTTCGGAAGAAGCCGGAGCGGCTTTACTAGCAGTTTGTGCCTGTTTTATAGCATATTCTAAATAATCCTTTTTTTTGTCCAGGAAATAGACTCCATTGCTTGTACCAATAAATAACTTTCCGTATTGAAACTCTAAGGTCTGGATATTTCCATTTAATCCTTTGAAGGTGGTAAAATTCTTTACTGGTATTTCTGCATCTATTCGGGTCAACCCATAGTTGTGTGCTAGCCAGATGCCATGATTTCTGTCTGTCCCTAATGCAAAAATTTCGTCATCCGGCAAACCGGTTTGATAGTTTACAGTAAATACAGTTTTTCCGGTTTTCATTTCAAATATCAGACAACCTGCTGCTAATGTAGATATGACAATTTTATTATTATCAAGTATCCTGCCATCATTTATAATTCCATCAGAAAGGTATTGCTGATCCTGCAATTGAAAGTTTTTTACAGTTTTGCCGTCAAAGAGGTAGCACTTATTATCTGAAGATCCAATCATTAATGTATTTTCATCGTAGGGGAGCGAGAAAACAATACTTCCGCTAAGGGGGAAATTAGTTAAAAAAGGCTGCATACCTTTATCCTCAGGTATCTGTAAGCCAGCACCAGCGGCATCAACAAGCAGTTTATTATTCAGTACCATTAAAGAAATAAACATGCTGCCTGTTTTACTATGCCAATGTTTGACATCATTCAGATCACGCATATTGATTCTACTTAGAACAGACTGGCTCAGAAAATAAGCATAATTTTTAATGAACTCAATTTGTGTTACGGCACCAGCTTCTTTTCCAACAATGGAGATATATACATATTCGCCCATCTCGTTTTTCCGAAGAATACCTATGTTATTCCGGCAACCTACAAATACCTGGTTACTTTTTGGTTCGGATTTAACTACAAGCGGCAATTCAGGCGTTTTTACCAGTTTCCACTCTTCTGCATCGAAAGTTAAAATTCCCTTACGATTAGCAATTATCAATACTCCTTCACGGTCGGTACAAATACTAAAGTTTTCGTTTAATGATTCATCCGTTGAAGTAAAATCTGTCTGGAATGGGCTACCTTCCTGCGCAATTACAGGCAATTCCAAAGATACTAGTAATATAGCAACCTCTGGAATAAGGTATTTCATACAACAAGATTTCATGATAGATCAAAATTATTGATATGTCAAGATAAGAAAAACTAAATACAAAAAGAGGTATTTAGTGAATTTTTAAGGCGTTGGGGTCACAATTATAAGCTATTAAGACTTACAGATGGGATTTGTGATCATCATTACGAATTTTTATAGTTTTGTAATTTAGGCTTTAATCAAAAACTGGCGTCTATTTCCGCTAACATACCTTCATTTCACCACTTTATCAATTATTTTATAAATAATATCCGCTTCGAACCCACGACCTGAGGCAAATTGAAAGAGCTTAGCTTTGATCTTATACGCATCAATATCTTTAATGGTTTTTTTCTTTTTAAGTAACTCACTTAAAAGTATCCGCAAATATTCCTCTTCATTGACCTGATCTATTGCTTCAGAAACAGCCGCCGGGGCCAGTTTCTTCTGTTGAAGCATATATCTTATTTTCACCTTCCCCCATTTGTTGAATCGTAGTTTATCATTAACAAAATACCTGGCCATACGAAACTCGTCCAGGAATTTTTCGCTTCGTAAGGTTTCAATAATGGTGGCTATTGCATCGTCATTAAGTTCCCAGGATTTTAGTTTCTGTTCAATTTCCGATGGAGCGTACTCCTTAACGCTGCATAATTTCATCGCTTTGGTTAGTGCCTCATTCGTGGTCATAAAAACTAGCTTTAAGCAGACGGTTTTTGTTATTCATATCTTTTTTCAATTCAACGCTGAATTGTAGTTGCTTTATACAGGCAGCTGTTTCATCCGGCAGATCTTCATTAATTTCGAAATACAGGTTACCACTGTTTTTCAACCTGCCCCTGGCAAATTTGCCGATAGCACTGTAAAAAATCAAAGGATCATTCTCCGGCACAAACAAGGCCAGATGTGGCTCATAATCCAGTACATTAGCCTCTATCTGTTCCTTTTGCGACATGGTCACATAAGGAGGGTTGCTGACGATGATATCGAAAGGCTCAAACTCTGGCAAATGCTCAGCTAAAATATCCAATTGGTGAAATTCAACAGTTACCTTATTAAGTGAGGCATTTTTCCGCGCATTTTCGAGTGCCTTTTCTGAAATATCTGCTGCAAGCACAACCGCTTCAGGCAAAAGTTTAGCCAGGGTAATTGCAATGCATCCGCTCCCCGTTCCGATATCTATAATCCTGGGTTTTTTCCCGCGATAATCATTCACTATCCAGTATACCAGCTCTTCTGTTTCCGGGCGTGGAATAAGCACCGATTCGTCCACAAAAAAAGGCAATCCGTAAAATTCTGTACTTCCCAGTATATATTGAATGGGCTTATTTCGTTTCAGTTGTTGAATAATATTGTAAATTTGAGTTTTGATAGCATCGGGTATAAGCATATCTAAATGAAGAATTACTTCAAACTTTTTAAATTTCATAAGGTGTTTGAAGATGATATCAATAATACTTGAGACTTCCTCGGGGGAATACACATCTTTTAATTCTTGTGAGATGAGTCCGGATGCTTCTTTTATAGTCATAATTTAGTTTAATATCCAAAAGTAAGAATTTGAATGGAAACCACCATTAACAATGAACAATATATGCGTCGGTGCATTGAACTGGCCAGGCTAGGATTTGGGGCTACGGTACCGAATCCGATGGTAGGTGCAGTGATAGTTCATCAGGGAAAAATAATCGGAGAAGGTTATCATCGCAAATATGGAGGAGCGCATGCAGAGGTTAATGCCATTGATTCGGTAACTGACAAAAGCCTTCTGTCTGCTTCAACACTTTATGTGAATCTCGAACCATGCTCACATTTCGGAAAAACGCCGCCTTGTTGCGATTTAATCATTCAAAACCATATTCCGAGGGTAGTCATAGCTAATGTTGATCCAAACCCTGTTGTAAAGGGCAAAGGAATTGAAAAACTAAAACAATCAGGTATTGAGGTAACTACCGATGTACTGAAAGCGGAAGGTGAAGAACTTAACAAAAGATTTTTCAGTTATTATAAAAAAAGCAGACCCTACATTATTCTTAAATGGGCTCAAACCGGCGATGGATTTATGGATATTGAAAGACATCCTTCCCAGCATCTGAAGCCAGTTTGGATTACCACCGAAGAAGCCAGGATATTAGTTCACAAATGGCGTTCGGAGGAACAGGCCATTATGGTTGGTACAAATACGGCATTTATGGATAATCCGAAACTGAATGTTCGTGAATGGACAGGTAAAGATCCCATTCGAATTCTTGTTGACCGGACCCTTAGATTACCTCAGAATTTACATTTATTTGATGGTTCTATTCAAACTTATATTTTCACGCAACGTGAGGTTGAAGAACAGGATAACCCTAAGATCGAATATATAACCATTCCGTTTGACGAGTACCTGCCTGAGCATGTGCTTGGTGAACTATACCGGAGAAAGATTCAATCACTAATTGTAGAAGGTGGAGCTAAGATTCTTAATAGTTTCCTGGTTGCCAACCTTTGGGATGAAGCCCGGATTTTTATGGGCAACAAATATTTTTCGTCCGGCATTGAGGCTCCTAAAATTGAAAAATCTCCGGTGGAAACTCAAGTTTGGCCCGAATACAGGTTAAATATTTTCAAAAATGCCTATTGAAAGGATAATTATTTTTTGTATATTTGAGAATTAATGCATCTGATTATTATACAATTACATATAATTTCAATACCAAACTATACTAATCATGAAAATAATTACAACTTGCCTGCTAACAGTTATTTTCACCTTTTCAATTTACGGTCAGAATGCTAAGAAGTGCTTCAAAACAGGGGAGGATTTCTACAAAGCTGGCAATTATAAAGATGCCATTAGTCAGTTTACAAGCGCTATCGGACTTAACCCCAATTATAACGAAGCATATTACATGCGAGGGGTTTCTTATGAAATGATCAGTGAATTTCAGAAAGCCGCTGATGACTTTAATCGCGCCATTGTTTTTGATCCAAAAAATGAGGAATTATATTACCATTTAGGCAAGGCGTACTACGAATTGAAGCAATACAATGAAGCTCTTCCGGTGCTAAACAGAGCAACCGTAATTAATAAAAAGTATCTACCGGCTTTTCAACAAAAAATATTGACATTGATGGCCTTGGATCAAGGTTTCAATGCCCTCAAAGTAAGCGATACTACCCTTATGATGGAAGGTAACGCCCTTAACTATTATTATCAGGGCCTGGTAACAGCGAAACTCAATTCGACACAGAAGGCTGAGTGGGCATTCAATAATGCTATTAAGAAAGATAAAAAGTTTACCATTGCGTATATTGCTTTGGCTGGTCTTCAGGTAAGCACAAAACCTGAAGAGGCCATGAAAAACTGTAATGAAGCACTTAAAATAGATCCCAATTCACGTCAGGCGCTGTTGGTTCGTAGCCAGGTTTTTCTCAAAAAGCTTGACTATCGTAATGCCATTGACGACATTTCAAGAGCTATTGCACTCAATCCTAATGACGAAGAAATGTTTTTCACACGGGGTACTTATTATCAGCAATTTAGTCAACACCAGAATGCGATTAATGATTTTAACAAAGTCGTCACCATCAATCCTAAAAATGCCGATGCCTTCTACCAACGAGCCAAATCATATGAAGAAATTTCAAATTTTGTAGCAGCTATTAAGGATTATGAGGCGCTGGTGCAGATTTCGGAATTTGATGCCAAAGCCAAGCAATTGTTAAAACAGGCTAAAGACAGGTTATTTGAGCTTAACCGTGAAACTGAAAAACCGGAAGTAGTTGTGCTGGATCCCGCCCCCAAGGACAAATCAACGATAGAAGTTTCCAACGACAAAAAAGTGGTTCGCATTAAAGGCTATGCTGCGGATAAAAGTGGTGTGGTTTATATAAAGGTGAATAACATAGATGTTAAATTTGAAAATGTAAATGGTCAGAACCAATTTATAACGGATGTGCCTATTGATAGTGTTACATCCTTAACAATTACCGCCTCAGATGTTTACAATAATATAGAGAATTTGAGTTTTAACATTAAACGTACTGAAACCACACCGCCGGTTGTAACTATTATTTCACCCGTTGCCTCGGATAATGGCGAAATTATTCTGGACAATAATGAAGCTGCTATTTCCATAGAAGGTAAAATCGCTGACGAAAGCCTTATCAAATCAATTCTTATTGATGGCATATCAGCAAGTTACAAGATAGACGAAATGAATCCGACCTTTTCAGCTGTCCTTCCTATCACCAATAAAAATAAGTTTACCATTACAGCTACAGATATATACGGTAACGAACGGCCATATACATTCAGTATAAACCGTCAAAACGCCGGTGCTGGGGCAAACCCTATGGGCAAAACCTGGGTTGTATTTATCGAAAATTCAAATTATAAAACATTTGCTAGTCTTGAAGGTCCAACAAAGGATGTTACTTTAATGCGTGCAGCGCTTGCCAAATATCAGATAAATAACATCGTTCATCGTAAAGACCTGGGTAAGGAGCAGATGGAAAAGTTCTTTTCTATTGAATTGAGAGATCTGGTCCGCAGCAATCATGTAAACACTTTGTTGATATGGTATGCCGGGCACGGGAAGTTCATTAACGAAACCGGTTACTGGATTCCAATAGATGCCAACCGCGATGATGAGTTCACTTATTTTAATGTCAATATTCTGAAAGCATCGCTCCAATCTTACGCAACAACCCTTACGCATACTTTAGTTGTCACTGACGCCTGTGAATCGGGTCCTTCTTTTTATCAGGCAATGCGAGGAGTCACCAAGGAAAGAAGTTGCGACGACTGGCAAGCAACCCGCCTAAAATCATCGCAGGTATTTTCATCTGCCGGATACGAACTTGCCCAGGATATTTCACAGTTTACAAAAACATTTGCCAATCTTCTTGCAAGCAACCCCAATGCCTGTATACCTATCGAAAATATCGTAACGAAGGTTACCTCCGTTGTTTCCCAAAGTAACAAACAAAAACCTAAATTCGGAAAAATCTCCGGACTTACGGATGAGGATGGTACATTCTTCTTTATAGCAAAATAGAATTAAGCACTCAAATAATTTAAGTATGATGCTAAATTGGGTTGAAAGAAAAATTCGCCTTCAGGGGCGGATTGTCTTTTTATTGCTGATAGTTGGTTTGTCTCAGGCAGTTAAGGCACAAACTTATTTCTTTGATAATTATTCGGTGGATAAGGGACTGGCCAATACCAAAGTGTATGCTATTTTACAGGATAAAAATCATCAGGTTTGGCTTGGTACTCCCGGAGGTGTAAGTCTTTTTGACGGTAATAATTTCGAAAATTTTACTACTGAAAGTGGCCTGGCCGAAAATGGCGTTCGGACAATCTACAAGGATTCAAAAGATATGATTTGGTTCGGGCATACCGGTGGAGGAATTTCGAGATTTGATGGTAAAAAATTCGAGTGGGTCAAAAATGACTCTATTAAAAAAGACATATCTTCTTTTTGTGAAAATAAAGATGGCCAATTATGGGTTACTTCCGTTGGTTCGGGAGCTACCCTAATACTAAATCCTCATGATGCAATCGGTAAATTGAAGTATAAGAAATTTAAAGGGCTAAGTGATTTGGTCTTTGGCTCCTTACGAACGCATGACAATAAGATATATTTTATCATCGATGGGGGTGGACGAGTTAAAGTTTTTAATGACCAAACAAAAAATTTTGACAATGCATCTTTTGACGGATTCACAAATTATTTTCAGGTAACTTCTATGTACGAAGATAAAGATTATAATTTATGGTTTGGAACATATCATGGTGGCTTATACAAATACATAAAAAATGAAAAAAAATGTAAGGTATATGACATCCGGGATGGTTTATCGTCTAACTGGATAACTTCGATCGTACAAGACGGGAATAGCAATATTTGGGTAGGTACCATGGGAGGAATTACTAAAATAGATGGAGAAAAATTGCGGATTTTTAATTCAAAGAATGGGTTATCTACCGACAACATCTACTGCGTTATAAGTGATGCGGAAGGAAACCTATTGATAGGCACAGCATCGCAGGGATTATCAATATTTAAAGGCGAAAGCTTTATTTCATATGCTGATCCTAAAATGTTTCCCAGTCTGCATATTTGGAGCATTCTAGAAGACTCGGAACATAAAATATGGTTTGGAACAGATGAAGGGATAAGTACGTTTAATCCAAACACCACAAATTCTCAAAAATTTACTATTTATTATGGAGACCAAAATGTTCCTATGCATGTGCCTTCCATGGTGCGGTACATGAAAGAGGATAAAAATCATAATATTTGGATAGGAACAGATCCTGATGGCATGTTTTTTTACGATCATAAAACGGGGAAATTCAGGTATTACAATGAAATAAATCAAAAATTACCCAATGCCACATCCAGCACAGCTAATACCATTTCAGGTTTGGATATTGATAAAAAAGGTAATCTTTGGATAGGATCATTCGTGGGTCTTTATTATTATGATATATCAGGTAAAAAAGACCCGGAAACACTTAGCCAGAAAGATGGACTTGCAGACAATGAAGTTACAGCCATATATATTGACAGGAATGATACCAAATACATAGGCTCGAAAGGCAAAGGTATCACCATTTTTTCGGATTCTTTGACTGTCAAATCTCCTAAATTTGCGCTGCTGGGTAATACAACCCCCACCTGTATAACTACCGATAAAGCTGGAAATCTTTGGATTGGTACTGATGCTCAAGGATTACTTAGTTTTAAAAACGGTAAAATACTAAAACGATATCAAAAGAAGGATGGTTTGCTGTCCGACCGAATTGAATTTATTAATATTGACGACAACGGTAATATTTTTATAGGGTCTAACCTGGGATTGAATAAAATAGATTCAAAGGGTGCAATTTTTATTTATAATGGGCGCAATGGATTTGCTGGAATTGAAGCAAAGAATAATGCAACTTTTAAAGATTCGGGAGGCAGACTCTGGTTTGGAACTGCTAAGGGTGTATTCTGTTATAATCCAAAACTCGATCATACTCCTGTTAACGAACCGCTAACTCATATCCGTAAATTTATTGTAAATGATCAGGAACGACAACTTAAGCCTGGGATTAAACTGAAGTATACAGAAAACAGAATTGTGTTCAATTATGCAAGTATTTGTTTAACAAACCCTGATGCAGTTGAATACAGAGTTATGCTCGAAGGTGTCGATGTTGATTGGCAGCCTATTACACGGCAAACATCCTTTCCATTTTCAGCACTTCCTCCTAACCATTATAAATTTAAAGTAATTGCAAAAAACACAGCTGGCATTTGGAATAAACAACCGGCAACTTTTGAATTTCAGATTAATCCACCTTTTTACAAAACCTGGTGGTTTATCACAATATGTATTCTCCTTGGTT
>CAYZNC010000131.1:0-15180 GCA_964478555.1 uncultured Bacteroidales bacterium
TGGTTAAATAAATGTTTTCTTTTCGCTTTTCTTCAATAAATCTTACCATTTCTGAAGTTGATGAAACACCAACATTGAAATCGCCATCTGTACACAGTATTACCCTGTTATTTCCATTTGCAATGAAGTCATTTTTAGCTATTTTATAAGCAAGTTCCAATCCTTCACCACCAGCCGTAGAGCCACCTGCCGTTAATTTGTCAATGGCGCTGACGATTTCATCTTTCTGATCTATCGATGTCGAAGGCAACACCACTCCTGCGGCACCTGCATACACAACTAATGCAATTCTGTCGGCAGGCTGCAGGTTTTCGAGCATCATTTTTAATGATTTTTTTACCAGAGGCAGTTTATTTGCGTCTTCCATGGATCCTGATACATCTATTAAAAAAACAAGATTGCTTGGTTTCAGATGTTCATAATCGAGCGTTTTTCCCTGTAACCCAATTTTGATTAGACTATGCTCCTTATTCCACGGGCAATTTCCTATTTCAGTATGAATTGCGAAAGGATGCTCATCATCAGGTTGTGCATAATGGTAACTGAAATAATTGATCATTTCTTCAATTCGAACGGCATCTCTTGGAGGAAGTTCTCCATTTTCCAGAAATCTGCGAATATTGCTGTACGAAGCTTTGTCCACATCAATGGAAAAAGTAGATAAAGGATTTTGTTGAACGTCCTTAAATGAATTCTCGTAAATCCGGTCGTATTCTTCCGTATTATTAACAAGAGAATCACACTTTACATTTCCCGGATTAGTTGTAACGTACATTCGTTCAAGCATTAAGCTACGTTCGGCACATGAGGGGCCGGAGTGACATGCATTCATTACTAATAATAATAATGATGCTCCCATGGAAAGGCGGATAATATTTATGAATATCCCCTTTGATTTTGATTTTTTTTCAACCTTTTTCATAATTTTAGCGTGTTAAGTTTGACAATTACGATCCAAACTTAACATGGTTCTTTCCGGTTTTTTTGTAGATCGGTTGTAAACGGTTTGTAACCTGTTTTACAATTTGTAAATTGTTTTACAAAAAATGTAAATTGCTTTAATACAATGCTATAGACCAACAAATGCACGACGAGGATAATATTTATTTTGCACTTCTTAAAAATGAAATTGCAGCCAGGCTTCAAAAAACGATTCCTGGTATTTCATTGTCCATTGAAAGTTGGAAAGGGCAGGACATTGTTCATTTTCAGGAAGATCTTGCAAGTAAGGTAAATGGGCGTATTAGTGAAAAGTGGTTTTATACCCATATTAAACTCGGAAATAGTAAACTTCCCCGCATTGATATTCTTAATTTACTCAGCAAATACTGTGGGTATAACGATTGGACCGATTTCAAATTAAACAATGGCGACCGAATAGAAAGTACTGCTCAAAAACCTAAAACGAAAAGTATATTTTTTTGGGCTTCTTCGATGATTATTATTTCAATCATTGTTTTTGCATTATACAAAATCTATGGACCACAAACCTTTCATTTTTGTTTTGTGGATGCCGACAAAAAAACTACTATCAATAACCAACCTATCCAGATAGTTTTGTTGAAAGAGGGTGAATCGCCTGTAAACATGCTATGTAGCAATGGTTGCTTTACCATTAAAACATCCAGGCAGAAAATAAAATTCATAGTAAAAACTCCTTATTATAAGACTGATACTATAACCCGGGTGTTGAATAACTATATGGATGGTGAAAATATCCATCTGCAAACCAACGATTATGCATTAATGATATATTATTTTTCGAGGTCTAAAAAAGTAGACTGGGAAAAGAGAAGAAAACAACTTGATTATATGATGGCCGAAAATGCCAGGGTTTATCAGGTTTATGACGATGATAAGGTTGGGATGGAGTTATACAATAAAAGAGAATTCATTAATAAACTTACGATGCCCGTACAAAGCTTGAAAAACATTGAAATTATCGAAACTATCTATACTGGCAATAAAATTTCAGTACTGAGGTTTCGTCAAACTCAACAATAATGCGCCGATGATTTTGATCAAACAAATGGTAAATTGCATAGTGGCTTTGATTGTTTTCAGCCTGTGGTCATGCAGCTCTTCTGAGCGCAAGATGGCCATGGAAGCGTCGAAACAAGATTCTATAGGGTTGAAAGATAGCATGGCTGTAGTAAAAACTTATGAATTCGAAAAAGACACCTTATCTGCCTCAAGTTTGAAGGCATTTGAACTCAGGGCAATACAGAAATTATATGATGTAGCCGATTATATCCAAATACTTTCAGATCGATCCATTGATAAATCCTTTAGAATTCAGGCCAGGCAAATGATGCTCGGTGTTTTTTCGGATGCCACCAATACAATTAGCTTTAATGCTTCAGTGGAAGAGACCTTGGAGAAAATCAGCATCAATGATTTTACGGATAAAATGCTGGCTGGCCAATATCCAAAACTTAAAGTGGAAATTAATCGTGTAAAAATTTTGCAAAGCTTGCAACGAAAGAATAAGGATACTTACGAAGGACAATTAATATTTCAGCAGGACACGTATCGAATTGACCCGACCAAGAAAGTTAAGCTAAATGAACACAAGATGAAAGCAAATATAGCGCTAACAAGAATTACCAAATCGTTTGGAGCAACATCCAAAGAGGTGTGGATTGTGTTTTTGGGTAATACAAAGGTTGTGGATGATTAAGTTTGGGTTTAAGACTGTTCATTCAATTTATATTTCAGATTGTTAATCCCCAACGGGGAAATCCAATACATATCGTCAATTTACTACAATACTTTAACCGCTACGCGGTACGGGGAGTTACTAACAGCCACTTCTATGCAAGTTATTTGGAATCAATAATATTAGGAATCAAAAAAAGCAAAGAAAGTTATTTTTTGTTAAGGCTTGCCCGTAGGGCATTTGGTGTTGTAGTAATGGATGTATATGATAGAATTTTTACCCAGTGTGGGTTTAAGAATAAGATCATAAAAAAATCAAACAAAAAGAGTATATCATTTTCAATTTCGAATTTTTCCACGAAGTAGAACAGAGCAACATATCAATCCATTTCCCATTTCCTTGTTTTTCTTCCTGGTTGTCTGCTAATTTTCCAATTCTTCTCTTTAGCCAGTGCAAACATTTTTTTCCTGAATAATTTGGGATAAAAGTTTGAAATAATGTTTCCACATCTTGATTTAATTTTGAAAAGTCCTATATAGCTCAATACTTCATAAGTTGCTGAAGCACATCTCATACCTAAGAATGCATAATCATAAGGCGTTTTATCTATATATGCCTGAAAAATGTTGTTCAAATTTTGATATTGCTCATGTGTGATTGGCACTTTAAAAGATGTGTATTTGGAAGCAATGGTATCCTTCACAAAATCTTTTAATTTTTCGTTTATATAGGATCCTCCATCATGCTTTCTTTTGGGAATTACATGGAGGCCTTTTACATGGCGAAATCCAATTACGAATGAATCCATAACTACACTTACATGACCTCCGTGGAAACCCCCAAAATAATGTGATTCCTTGTGCCAATATCCATGAACAGGCCTTGATCCATAAAGAAATAAGACCTGTATGGTATCCATCTTTTGACCAAAAATATCCGGAACAATCGATAACAATATAATAGCTAATCTGATAGTTTTCATCAATAACACATTGCAAGCTTTGCAATATTCACTCTTTCAAGCAAACGATTAACTATAACACTTCCTTATCTATTTTGGTTTACACATGCGGGAAACCAGCTATTTATTATTTTTTACCTGAATTCCGTGTTACTTACAAAAGCAATCTTTTTGCTGTCGGGCGACCATGAAGGAACATTAATGGTTCCCTGTCCGCCATACAGATAAGCAATTACTTTCGAATTAGCTCCATTAGCAGGCATTAAACAGATGTAAACATGTTTATAGAAAGGATGATCGCCCGGATTAATGTCTTTAGGAAAGGCAAGATACACAATCCATTTTCCATCGGGAGAAATATGAGGAAACCAGTTGTTGTATTCATCGTGGGTTACTTGTTCCTGGTCACTTCCGTCAGGCTTCATTCTCCATATCTGCATTTTACCGCTTCTATCGGAATTAAAGTAGATGAATTTTCCATCGGGGGTATATTCAGAGCCATCATTGAGGCCCTTGGTAGTGTTGGTTAACTGCGTTTCGTCACCTCCCTTCACCGAAATTTTATAGATGTTGTAGATGTTGTTTCTTCCGGCTGTATAGATCAACTCATTTCCATCGGGCGACCAACCGTGCAGGTATGATGGGCCTTTGGAGGTAACTTTTTGAGGTTTTCCGCCGCTCACAGGGAGGATGTAAACGATGGAATTATTGCTATCGTCGACACTATGATGACTTATTCCTATCATTTTGCCATCGAATGACAGCACATGATCATTGTTATTATTATTGGCAAAGTCTGTATTCAGCACCGTTGGTTTATTGGACGCGAGGTCGAAATTGTAAAGCAGTCCTTTGCTGTTATAAATTAAGGTTTTACCATCAGGCGTCCAGTTAGGGGCCTGAATAGAATAAGGCGACTGATAAATTATTCTGCTGATTCCTGATTCCACATCCATGATCTCGAGGTTACTTCCGATATAATCTTTATAGGGCACAAAATCAGGTTTAGCGGGGACAGTGATTCGCACATTTTTGAATATAGCTGTTTCTGAAACTTTGGGATTATGCGAACACAGGAATAAACCAACGTATACCTCGTCGCCTAAAGACAAATCAGATAATTCTGAGGTTGTGTAAGTTTCGCCAAAGCGTGCCACAGACATCATATAAGTATTACCTTTTCGTTCCAGCTGAACCATATCGGGAGCGGTTATTGCGGAACGGATTTCTTCCATATTACTGTTTTTAACTTTGCGGTATTGCAATGCTGTTAGCCCATCGCCATGAATAACCGTACTAATGTGAGCAGCTCCGGTATCCAGCGATTCCCGAATCATCCAGCCTATTTTGCGGTGGGGCTCAACGCCTTTGCCAATAAATTCAACCTTTGCCGACAGTATAAAATCGCCTTTTATTTTCTTCCAAAGATATTGAAACTGATCACTGGAGAACCAGATGTTTATTCCCGATCCTTCTATCGTATATTCCTGTTTTTGTGGGTTATATGAGGCAGCACCGTGTCTTTCAACATTCCCTACATCAGCATGATTCTCAAATATTCCCAATGATGACGCTTGAGATTGTACGAATAAATTGTTTGTTTGAAGCATAATAGCAGTTATAAAGAGAGATTTTACAAGGGTTGTCATAGGATTTAGTAATTAAGAGCTTTAGTTTTATTTATTCAATTCGAACTATAAGTTTAAACAACAATACACTGAAAAATATCAAATTTAGTGGATTTATATCTTATGTCTAGCTTCTTGTATCTTGGTTCTTATGTCTTATATCTAAATTGAGCAAATTAATAATTATTTTGCTAAATCAGAAAACCGGAGTTATACTTATTACCCGGATTGGTTTTGTTTTATAATATTTCGATTACTTTTCCATAAACGTTCCGGGTCCAACCGTTTATTCTTCCTCTATTATTGCCAATTAAACAACCTTTAACGATGTCTTTGCCTTTAACAAGATGCGTGTAAAAATTTCCTTTTACTTTACAATAAACGATATCACCAATTTCAGCATCTTCCCATTTTACAGGTGTTAGAATATGTTCCTGACTTGATTTTATCAATGGAACCATTGAATTACCTTTTTCGTGTGTGGTAAAGGTCTCACCATTGAGCAATTTTTCTAATTTGTAATTTTTCAATTTAAGTATTTGATTTTTAATTTACGGAGAGATTTCTCCAATAGATTTGAGATTAACATATTGGCAACAAAGATATAAAAAATTATTTCGCTTGAAATGATTTACAAAAAATAGCGCGAGAAGATGCTGTTCCGCATTATCACTCAACGGTTCTAAAAATAGGTTGAAATTATCAATATCTTCCCGTCCAGGGCAACCGTCTTGTACTGTCACCAAGTTTTAAAGATATGGATATTTCATGCGAACCATAAGATAAACTTGATAAGCTATTGGTTCCATAGTCGAAGGAATAGCTGATATAGAGCTTTTGTACCTTAACACCAAGAAGAGCGACAAATTCCTGGCTGGTTCTATAGGCAAGTCCAAACCAAAGACCCTTTTGGTATATTATTCTAAGCATCATATCGGCCTGAAGCATAGGTCCCGAAAAGGTTGGTTGAAATTGAACAGGATCGTACATTTTAATCAATACCGAAGGCTCATATTCCCATGAAGAACCTGCAGCAAGGTCATGCTTATAGGAACTGATCAGGTTGTAATTACGTTTGTAGTGAATATCAGGATCGCCGGTGTTAATACCCGAATTGCCAAAGACAAATTTGGATTCTAATAATTGCGATGCGGAAAAACCAATGTGAAAATTTTGTTGCATATAGTTAATACCGGCTCCAAAGTCTGGAATCCAATAGGAGCTGTTAGCCAAGTTGAGCAATGGCTCATCATTATCTTTAAAATTCAAATATTTACTTCGAATCTTCATTTGAGCGATAGATGCGGTTAGGCCGAAGGATAGTTGGGCTTCACGGAGAAAGATGTGATAAGCATAAGTTGCATTAATACCCGTGCGTTGCAAAGCACCATTATAGTCATTTATCAGGCTAATACCCATTCCAACGCGTCCCTTTGAGGCTTTTACCAATCTTTTTCCAAATATGCCATTTTTAACTTCGGAAGATTTTTTCAAAAAACGGGTTTGAAAGCTGGCCGAGTACGTTTCGGGGGTGGGAACATCTTCTGAAAACCCAATCCATTCTTTTCTTCCGGAAATATTAAGGGTTGTCATTCCATCGACCCCCGCAACCGCTGGATTCACTATAAATTCATTCATAATGTACTGGCTGGACCGAGGTATCTGTTGGGCCATACCAGCAGCCGGTATTAGAGAAAGCACAACACTTATGAAAATGTGATAAGGGTTTATTATGTTTTTTTTAGACTGAATCATCGGCAATATTTTTTATGATAGGTCAATAAATCACACTCACATATCCTTTGATGACTTTTTCGTTGCCACCGGGGGTAATGATATAATAATAAGTATCCACAGGCACCAATCTGCCATTAGTTCTGCCATCCCATGGGACAGGATATCCGCTCGCACTTTCAAAAAGCAGCATACCCCAGCGGTTGTATACCTTTACCACACAATCAGGGTAATTTGCCAGGAAATCAATTTCCCAGGTGTCGTTATGAAGATCGCCATTTGGAGAGAATGCGGTAGGGGCGGTTTTTTCCACATCAAAGACAATGTTTACGTTGCATTCAGTGGTATTCTGTGCATTATCAGACAGTTTCCAGTAAATAGTATTCTGATCGCCTTTGTTAAGCCTGAAGCCAACAAATTCAGATACGTCATGAAAGGCGTTATTATCAGTGGAGAAGGAAATGTTCAATGAAGCGTCGCACCGGTCAGCTGCTTTTGGAATACAAACCGAGTCTGAACCCGTAAAAACATAATAGGTGAGATTTCCATCCATAGAAGCTTTTACATGGTACTCGTCAGTACATCGGGAAATGACAGGACTTTCCGCATCGGATAAAGTTATGGCCAATGAAGAAGAATCCCTACATTGATTGTTTAAGTTTAATGTGGTTAATTGCACCCTTCCTGTATTGCTTGCACTCCAGTTAACTGTAATGAGAGCTCCGCTATTGCTAACCGTATAGGTTCCGCCATTTACAGTCCATGTATAGCGGTATGCATTGTTGTAAATTGTGCTATAAATTGCATGTAGCGACTGTGGGCATAGTGTTTGATCGCCAAAAATAGTTGCATCCGGTAAAGGATTAATTAAAAGATAGGCGGTGTCACTGTTGGCACAATTGTTTGTACTTATATAGCTATAGATTACCGTATGATTACCAACACCTAAAGTAACAGGATTGATTGTTGTGACTGAATTCCCATCTATGGAATACATTCCCCCGGAAGGTGTTCCTTCGTTTAAAGTCTGGGAAGGAGCATTTAAACACAAGGCGTTGAGGGCTCCTAAGGTCACTGCTTGGGCAATAGGGTTTTGAATGGTTCTGTTCTGTATTGAAGCTGCAAGGCAATTGCTTGTGGTATCTGTTACGGTTAAATTTGTAATAACCGTACCTGCTGCCAGATCATTTATAGCAAGCGATCCTGAATTGTTTACCACTGTTCTGTCAGTATTTCCATCGTCATTAAAATCGATATAGAAGGTATGTCCGATGGTTGCCCCCGATAATTGAATTTGCATACTTCCAAAATCCCCGCATCTTAAAGGACCTGCAATCTGAACAGCGCTGATACTCCAGGTGGCGGGATCTGTAATTGTACCAGGATAACTACCAGAAGCTGTGCATCCGGTGGTTAGGCTTGTGATGGTAAGATTCCCAATTGAAACACCCGCAGCTAAACCGGAAAGCACAATGGTATCGTTTGATAAGGTTCCTGTATTATCAACAAAGCTATTGCTATCATAATCAATGGAGAAACGGTCGCCATTGGTTCCGTTTAAAACAACGATTTTTATTGTACCTGTTCCACCACATTGTTTCGGGCTGGTAAAAAATACATTAACTATGGTCAGATTTTGGAATGCTAAGTTCCAATTACCTTGATTGACGGAGGTTTCCTGAGATTTTACCGGAGATAAAAACAGAAAAAATGAAAAGAGATAAATAATTAACAATAAATATCCTGAAGGTAAATTTATGTTCATAGGTTTCTTTTGATAGGTAATAATTAAAAAGATACCTTATGTATTGGGGTTTGCAATCATTAAAGGAATCCGTAACATACTCATACCAAAAAGAACAAGAAAAGTTCAAAGGCATGATTATTTTTTTACGGCTTAGCAGTAGAACCTCAAGTCTAACTTGGTGTAGCCAAATTCATAACCTTTCCTTAACGATCTCCGTAAAAAGCAATAAAAATGTTTTAACCAAATAGCTCAAATTATAAAACTTATGAAAAAGCTTAATTATATCTGCAAATCGTTATTTCTTTCATTAATCCTATTGACATCAGGGGCTGTTTTTATTAGCCAGGGTCAATGTGTATCTCCCACAGCACAGGTAATTCCATCGCACATAAAAGTGATCAAGGGCGACAGTGTTCGCATTCACGTCAATATTACAGGTAGTGAGCCTATGGATTATCAGTGGTTTTATTTAAGTTCAGGGATCGTTAAAGGCGCTGTTCAGCCAGATTTTACTGCTCATCATGTTTTGAAAGCGGATACGATTTACCTGCGTGTGATGAACAAATGCGGACAGAAATTCTCGAACCCGGTGTACCTGGAAGTAGATGCAGTTACACCTTCGAAACAACAGGCAACATCAGCTCCAAAACCAAAAGCGGCAACAACTTCAAAACTAAAGAAGTAGTAAACCAGCTTTGGCTACTAGCTTTTAGCGGTTGGCAGTGCTAATTTCTTATTGTAACTATAGAAGAGTTTATGCAAACATTTACCGAACGCACGAATAATTTTAATTAAAGTGATTATTATGGTTGGGTGTTGATGGTAAAGTTTAGATTAAGGCGCAAGCTTATTCATTCTTTGATATAAATGCATTCGTGCACCAAAAAAACTTATGGTCTACTATTTTCTACCGACATTTGACTCCGCTGGGGTCGGTTTTGAACATACTATAATTTTTTAAACCCCAGGGCTATGTTTGTTATAGTGGGTTGTGATTGAATTTTCTTCAAGAAAAAAATGAATAGTAGCTAGTTTGGCCAATAGCTAACCGCCAACCGCTAACGCCCATTTTCATACAACCCAATAATCCTGTCAATCGTTTCATTGGTTTCTTTGCGGATGATTTTTTTATCCGGATGAGCATCGAACCATGCTATTGTTCGTTGCATACCTTCCTTAAAGGAGATAGTGGCTTTATAATCCGGAACAAATCGTTTTATTTTTGAGTTGTCGAAAATTACACTTTCACATTTATCGCCAATGAGTGTTCCCGTGAGAGATGGGTCGCACTTACATATAAAATCCGAAGGGATGTGAATGATATTGGCCTTTTTACCGGCGGCTTCGGCGATGGTGTTGTATATTTGATCCCAGTTAAGGATTTCATCGGAAGTTATGTGAAATGTATGGCCCAGTGCATGATTGTTGCCGACCAATCCCAAAAAGCCTTTGGCAAAATCATCGGCGTGTGTATGTGTCCACAATGATTTTCCATCGCCATGGCTGATTATTTTTTGGCCCTTTATAATCCGGTCTACCACGGTATATTCAGCTCCTCCACCAAAGGCAATGGGAATGTAAGTATCATAGGTGTGAGAAGGTCTCACAATGGTAATGGGAAAGCTTTCCTCGCGGTAAGCTTTATTTAGTCTGTCCTCGCAGGCAATCTTATTTCTTGCATAATCAGAAAACGGATTACACGTTGGAGTGGATTCTGTAATAACGGGATAGGCGAGGGGCTTCTGGTAAACTGACGCGGAACTGATAAAGATATATTGCTTTGTTTTGTCGCGGAAAAGTTTTAAATCTCTTTCAATGTCATGTTCTTCAAACGCTATCCAATCGACTACTGCATCCCAGGTGTGGTTTGCTAATTCATTTCCAATGGTTGCGGGTTTTGTGATATCCCCAATGATAGTTTTAACACCGGGGATATTTACCTGCCGGTTGCCCCTGTTCAGGTGATAAAGTTCAACACCTTTGTTTATGGCCAAACGGCTTACGGCAGAACTGATGTTGCCCGTGCCTCCGATAAAAAGTATTTTCATTTTAATAGCTTTTAAATAGATTGATTTTTAAGATCAACCGAAATTTCTTTGATTTCTGAATCGAATATTTTGTAAATATATATTTTTGAGATTGTTCCACTTACATCCCAAATTTTAACTTTTTCAGAAGCATTTATTTTGACGGTCTGTTTTAAAGCGGTTAAATCCTCAGGGCTGAATTTTTTCTTTTTCTCAAACTCAGTATATAGCGCCAAAGGTATGTTAAACTCCATATTCATTGAAAATTCCTTATCCTCTTTGTTCACCGGCATTATTTTAAGTTCCTTGTCATCCCCGGTAATCTCTATCTTGAATATATTATGATCGATACTTATGAGTTTAATCTTAACCCCACCGATTGTATTTTCAACATTGATATCAGCAGCTGTCAATTTTAACAAAACAAAAAATTTAGGGATTTGTATTTTTATTTTACCGTGTAATTCAGCAATACTTTCTCCCTCATGATATTGAATATAAATACCCTGGCTATATCTGCTGAAGGCAATGGCTTTCTGACTTTCTTTTGACATTTCAGCATCGCTCATTTTTAATATATTGATACCCTTTTTGTTGATAACACTTGTCCATTTGGCATCGCACTTTATGACATTATAATAAGGGAAGTCTTTCACCACAGAAGACAATGTAACCTGGTATCTTGCAGGTTCCTGTGGTTTCCCATTGATGGTAATATTCGATTCGAATTTCTCCAGTTTCATGGATAGATTGCTATTAAAAGTTTCAATTCCTTTTTTAACCAAATCTTCAGTCACATCGATGGAATTCGGAATAATGGTTGTGGATTTGAGCTGATCATCTGCGTTTTTCTTCACTTCTATTCCTGAATACATTTGATAGGACATGTCGATTAAAACGCTGTTATCGGGTTTTGTTTCCTGACCTCTGGAAGGAATGGTAACCAACAGACTTATTAAAATCAATACGGCTTTGGTAGTCATCTGTTCTACTGTAGTCGAAAAATTGTTTTCTATAGGTCGGTTCATCGTAATTGTATTTTAAATTTATGCGAATGCCTCGCTTTTACTTAGCAATTTCAAGAACTAAAAGTAAGCATAAATATTTAAAACTGATAAATTACTGTCAGGTTTGCAACATAGGTTTAAAAATCCTGCAGATATTCCTTTTTTGCCTCTTGGTCTATTTCATCTATGGGACAATTGTCAACCTGGTACCCTTCTGGTTTTTCGAAAGGACTTTGACTGAGATTGATGGATTTGTCGGCATAGACTTTTTGCATAAACAATCCAAAAATAGGTAATGCCATAGAGGCACCCTGGCCCTCCGACATGCGGTCGAAATGAATGGATGGTTCATCTCCTCCAACCCAGGTTCCTGCAACCAAATCGGGTGTAACGCCCACAAACCATCCATCCGATTGATTTTGGGTTGTACCGGTTTTGCCACCGATCTCATTCTTTAAACCGTAAGTGGCTGGAATCCTCATGGCTGTTCCATTTTTAACTACATCCTTAAGCATCTGCAGCATGGTGTATGCCGTTTGTTCGTTAATGATTTCTGTTTTCTTTGAGTAACACGAGGTAAGTTCATTTCCATTTTTGTCTTCAATTTTGGTAATGAAGATGGGTTGTGTATAAATACCTTTATTCGGAAATACGGAATAAGCTCCCACTAATTCACTCACGGACAGTTCCGGTATGCCCAGGCATAGTGAGGGAACTTCAGGAATGTCGCTCTTTATCCCCAACCCTCTGAGCAAATCGATTAACGGTTGATATTGATACTGCTGGAGTAAATATGCAGCAACATTATTAACGGAATGGGATAATCCCCAGGTAAGCGTTACTCTTTTCCCGTCGTATATGGTTGACTCATCGTTTTGAGGTGTGTACAGACTGTTATTATAGAGCTTGAAAGTAACGGGATTGTTCCAAACCAGGTCACAAGGCTTATTTCCTTCTTTAATTGCCACGGTATACAAAAATGGTTTAATGGTGGAACCGACCTGGCGTTTTTGCAACATCACGCCATCATATCTGAAAAACCTTATATCCGGACCCCCAACATAAGCTTTTATAAATCCGGTGTGCGGATCCATCGCCATAAAACTTGCCCTGAGATAGAATTTGGAATAGCGGATAGAATCCCATGGACTCATGGTGGTATCTTTGACTCCTTTCCAGGTGAAAACCTGCATATCAGTTTCTTCTTTAAAGTTTTGCTCAATTTCCTTTTCAGAAAGGCCATCATTTTTTAGGCAGCGATACCGTTCTGAATGCCGCATGGCAGTCATCAGGCGCTCGTGAATATAGGCATCGGAAAGGTTTCCGGCAAAGGGTGCCTTCTTTTTTCCTTTCTTCACTCTGAAAAATGCGGGTTGAACAGTTTTTGACAAATGTTCTGCTAATGATCTTTCTGCATATGCCTGCATTCGTGAATCAATGGTGGTGTAAATCCTCAGGCCATCTTTATAAAGATTATATTTTGAACCATCGGGTTTCAGGTTTTTGTTGCACCAGCCATAAACTGGGTCATCTGTCCATTTTGCAGAGTCTTCTTTGAAGGAGTTTACATTGGCATAATCATCAGCCAGGGGTTTTTTCCGGTTCATGGTGTACCTGATATATTCCCTGAGATAGGTGGCTAAGCCTGCCTGATAATTTTGCGATTGATAATTAAGTTTAATGGGCACTTCTTTTAGTGAATCGAATTTTAATTTAGTCAGACGCTTGTGTTCCAGCATTTTTGCCAATACGTTATTGCGACGGCTAATAGCTCGTTTAGGATGTTGCCTGGGATTAAACTCGGCAGCACTTTTGAGCATGCCTATTAATAATGCAGCCTCTTCAATATTAAGAGCATTGGGGGTTTTATTGAAATAAGTACGGGCGGCTGTTTTAATACCGGTTGACTGATTTCCAAAATCAACCACATTAAGATACATGGTGATGATTTCTTCTTTGGTATATCGATGTTCCAATCGAACGGCAATGATCCATTCTTTAAATTTTGTAATGGTTGTTATAATATATCTGAAAGCATGTTGAGCAGTGTCGCGTGGAAAAAGATTTTTGGCTAATTGCTGCGTGATGGTACTTCCTCCGCCTGCGTCTTTATTACCACCAATTACCGTTTTGCAGATTACGCGCATCAATCCCCAGAAGTCGATGCCCGAATGTTTATAAAAGCGATGGTCTTCTCTTGATATCAGCGCTTGAACCAGGTATGGGGACAAATCTTTATATTCAACAGTATTCCGGTTTTCAATAAAATAGGTTCCCATTATTTTACCATCCGATGAATAAACTTCAGAGGCAAGATGACGCTGGGGATTGGCAATCTCTTCGACCGTGGGCATATAACCAAACCATCCTAATGAAATGCCTATAAAAATAAGGATCAAAAGCAGGACAGGGGTTAGGAAAGTTATCCAAAATATCTTGAGGTATTTTCTTGTTTTTTCGTCTTGTTGTGTCATTTGATAAGTGGTTGAAGTTTATTATAAGAGACAAGTTCTTTCACTTTATTTGCCCCTAAATTCCCTAAAGGGGACTTTCTTTCTATCAAGCAGTTGCGTGAGTCGGGGCTAAACCTGCCCGTGTCTTTTTGACCTGGCAGCGTTAAAACCGTTCGTTACACCTATCCGACTCTGTCAGGATCTGCGGACTCTGACAGGTCTGGATCTACTTTTAATCCTGGGTTGAAAAAGGTTGCAGGTTTTAACACGCTACAACCTCCTCAACCGCTACGGCCTCTACAACCGCTATCATTGTTTCAATGAGTAATAATATTCACTGTCATCCAACTCCGGAACAAAAGGGTTGCGGAGTACGAGTTTGTTTTCACTTTCTTCGGTGAGTGGTTTTAAAACACATAGAATAGTGCAAAATCCTTTTACCAGCATAGCCGGAGATTTTATTCCTTTCCTGGTAGGAGTGTACACTATTTGTGTGCTCCACTCAAAGTTTTCGGCAGGGATTTGAATGTTGTTTAATGATTTTAGTATTTCGGGTTGAGCATTAATCCAGGCTAGTTTATTCTCATCCGAAGATAAGTCCGGTGCAGTGTCATTGTTCATGAGCTTGATAACACTAATTACTGGCACATCAAACGCGTAGTGGTAAACATCTCCAGCCCATCTGGGATTTGCCCGTTTCAAAGCATCGCGCCAGTCAATTTTACTATTGGGGTATTTTTTCTGTAAATTCACGAATAATGCGCTGTCGGTTGGTTTTTGACCCCTTTTATACCAGGTAATCCAAGCATTTGCAAAATATTTCTGGCTTTCCTGAACAGTGCTATCCTGCTTAATGGAGGAGTAATATTCGAATAAAACAGGGGCTCTTACTAAAGGAGTGGAATGAATGCCTCTGAAGACTTTGCCCATGGTAGTAACAAACTCCGGACTATTGCCAACCCCA
>CAYZNC010000132.1:0-15131 GCA_964478555.1 uncultured Bacteroidales bacterium
CCGATTTTTGGAAAACTCTTTGATAGGTTGGCTCATCGAGGTTTTTCCAGCCATCGAGGGTCATGTTACGGAGCTCGTCTCTGAGATAGAATAATGGCTCGGCATGTGGTTTAGACATTTGGTTCCATGGGCATACATCCTGGCAGATATCGCAGCCGTAAATGAAATGGTGAAATTTATCTTTTAGGGTTTGCGCAATTTCACCCCGGTTTTCAATGGTTTGGTAAGAGATACACCGCTCGCTGTTAATCGTTCGGCTTTCAGTGATAGCTTGAGTTGGACAAGTGTCGATGCATCTTCGGCAGGTCCCGCAAAAATCTTTGGAGGATTTGCCATAGTCGAATTCCAGCGAGGTGATTATTTCAGCTATAAAAACAAACGAGCCGTGCCTGCGGGATATTAAACAGCTGTTTTTCCCAATCCACCCTAATCCGCTATTTTGTGCCCAGGCTTTTTCCAAAACGGGTCCTGTATCCACAAAGGTGCGCATAACTACATCCGGCTCCAGTTGTTGAATGAAGAGGCTTAATTGTTTCAGTTTGTTTTTGATTACCAGATGGTAGTCGGTGCCAAAGGCATATTTGGCAAATCTAAGCGGCGATCCTTCCAGTGTTTCAGGCGTGTAATAATTGTAAAGAAGTGATATAACAGATTTAGCACCTTCTACCAGTAGAACAGGATTAATTCGCTGTTCCGTGTATTTTTCCATGTAGGTCATTCCCGCATGGTGGCCTTGATTGAGCCATTGCAGTAATGGCTGCTTGTGTTCATCCAAAGTTCGAATTTGGGCGAAGCCGCATTCCAAAAATCCGAGGTTATGGGCCTCCTCCCGAATTAGACTGGTGAAATCGTTACGATTTAATTTTTTTGTCACGATGATCTATCGTATAATGCAGTCCCCTGCTTTCTCTACGGGCCTGTGCGCTTTTGATTATCAGGTACCCCACATTGATCAGGTTCCGTAATTCGCAAAGCTTTTGTGATAAGATCGACTTTTTATAAAGGGCTTCGGTTTCTTCAAAAATAATTTCCATTCTATCCATGGCCCTTTTTAAACGCAGATCGGATCTCACAATACCAACATAATTGGTCATTATTTGTTGCATTTCCTTAAAATTTTGCGTAATGAGCACCATTTCTTCAGGATGCGTGGTTCCTTCTTCGTTCCAATCGGGTATATTTTCTTGAATGGGGTATTGTTTAAAGTTTTCAATTGTATGTACGGATGCCCGGTGACCAAATACAGCAGCTTCAAGCAGTGAGTTCGACGCCAACCGGTTTGCCCCATGTAAGCCAGTGCATGATGCCTCGCCAAGAGCGTAAAGTCGGTTAATGGTACTCGAACCATTTTTATCTACCCTTATGCCACCGCACATAAAATGTGCTCCGGGAACCACCGGAATCATATCTTTGTTAATATCGATGCCTAAACTTTTACATTTTTCATAAATGTTCGGGAAGTGTTCCAGTAAATCTTTGTATTCAATATGCCGGGCATCCAGGTAAAGGTGGTCTTCGCCCCTTATTTTCATCTCGTTATCCATTGCTCTTGCGACAATATCACGTGTAGCAAGCGATCCACGACTGTCATACTTGTGCATGAATTCTTTTCCATCAATGGTTTTAAGGATTGCACCATGTCCACGCATTGCTTCAGTTATGAGAAACGAGGGCCTCTCATTGGGATTATATAAGGTGGTAGGATGAAACTGAACGAATTCCATATCGTCAATAATCCCCTTGGCTCTGTAAACCATAGCAATACCATCTCCAGTAGCAACGGAAGGATTGGTTGTAGTATTATATATGTTACCCGTGCCTCCGGTAGCGATAACCGTAACACGTGCAAGCACCGTTCTTACTTTCCGTGTTTCGAAATTAATAACATATGCTCCGTAGCACTCAATATCACTATGGTATCTTTTCACTAACTTCCCCAAATGATGTTGGGTAAGGATATCGACTGCAAAATTATGTTCGAGAATTTCAATGTTCGGGTGATTACGAACTTTTTCGCATAAAGCGCGCTCAATTTCATAACCCGAAATATCCTTGTAGTGTAGAATCCTGTGTTCGCTGTGTCCGCCTTCACGTGCCAAATCGAATGTTCCATCAGGCTTACGATCGAAGTTAGTACCCCATTCGATTAACTGCTGAATTTGGGCAGGTGCTTCCGACACAACCATACGAACCACACTTTCGTCGCACAAACCATCTCCTGAAATAAGGGTATCCTTAACATGTTTCTCGAAAGTATCAGGGGCATAGGTTACTGCAGCAATTCCCCCTTGGGCGTAGCGGGTATTAGTTTCGTCTATGGTAGATTTGGTGACTATACAAACTTTACCATAATCGGCTACTTTTAAGGCAAAACTTAATCCGGCAAGACCAGAGCCTATTACCAAAAAATCTACCTCACGTTTCATGCTCTCTATTTGAAAAATTAAAGCTCAAAGATAAAAAAATGTTGACTTTATGAGGATTAATTTATTGGATATTGTTAAGACGGGTCTTGCAAGGAAAATTAATGAGCCCCCACCCCCAAATGAGTCCTTATTTTCTCATCTTCAAATTTCTGTGCTGCTTCAGGTTCTTTACTGATAATGGATCCTATAAATGCGGCCAGAAATGCGGCAGGCAAGGAAATTAATGCGGGATTCTTCAGCGGAAATATTGCATGGTGATACCCGAATAAGTCAACCCAAACTGTGGGGCTTAAAATAATTAACAAAACGGATAAAACTGCGCCTGTAACTATGCTACATACGGCACCCGAGGTGGTAAACTTTCGCCAGGTAATCGATAATATAATGGCCGGAAAATTTGCACTAGCGGCAATTGCAAATGCCAGGCCAACCATAAAGGCCACATTCTGTCCTTTAAATACCAAGCCAAGCACAATGGCGAGGATGCCAAGCAACAAAGTTGCCCCTTTGGCAACCTTAACTTCTCCTTTTTCTTCCGATTTACCTTTTTTGATAACATTCACATAGATATCATGCGAAATAGTTGATGCGCCTGAAAGTGTGAGCCCTGCCACCACAGCCAGGATAGTGGCAAAGGCAACGGCAGCTATGAAGCCCATAAATCCAGGTCCACCGGTTGCGTTAGCCAGCATAATTGCAGCCATGTTTCCACCTTTATCACCCCCAGCACTGATAACATCGCGGCCTACGAGCATCATAGCCCCAAAACCAATAAAAAAAGTAAGAATATAGAAATACCCTATCAGGCCGGTGGCCACAAAAACAGATTTACGGGCCTGCTTAGCATCCGGGACAGAATAAAACCGCATAAGAATATGAGGTAATCCGGCTGTACCAAGTATCAAAGCCATTCCAAGGGAGAGAGCGTCCCATGGATTGGAGATGTAACTCCCGGGAGAAATTACTCCTATATCGAATTTGCTAACCGCTTCCTGGCAAAGCTTTATCGGACTATATCCATAATGCGAAAGAGTAAGAATTACTAAAATTGTGGCACCACCCAATAATAAAATTGCTTTTATTATTTGCACCCAGGTGGTAGCAAGCATGCCGCCAAAGAGAACATAGGCCGTCATCACACATCCTACAAGTACTATGGAAAAACTATAGGAAAGTCCGAACAATTTGTGGATAAGGCCACCTCCCCCTACCATTTGAGCGATTAAATAAAATGCTATGGTCAATAAAGAACCCGTGGCTGAGGCAATTCTAACAGGTCGTTGTTTAAAACGATAAGCAACCACGTCCGAAAAAGTGTATTTCCCAAGATTACGCAAAGGTTCTGCAATTAAAAACATCAAAATAGGCCAACCTACCAAAAACCCAATTGAATAGATTAGCCCATCGAAGCCTTTTAATGAAACCATGCCTGCTATACCCAAAAATGAGGCCGCACTCATATAATCCCCAGCTAATGCAAATCCGTTTTGCAAACCGGTAATATTTCGATTTGCTGCATAGAACTGCGAAGTTGTTTTTGTCCTTTTTGCTGCCCAATAAGTAATATAAAGACTTATAAAAACAAATACGAAAAACATGATAACAGCAAAAGAATTAATTTCGTTGGTAACTTGCAATAAGATAGATAGTGTCATAAAATTTTCTTTTTAAGTTCGTCCACACGTTTGTCGTAGCTTCTGTTGGCCCATATGATATAGATACCTGTTAACAACCAGGCCAAGACCAAAATACCTATCCCAACGGGTAATCCCAGGGTTAAATTTAAGCCTATAGGTTTAGCCAGAAATGGTTTGTCAAACGCAATAAGAAGGATGAAACCAAAATAAATAATTAGCATAACTAAAGTAAGCACCAGGGATACAATCCACTTTTGTCTTACAAGACTCTTAAATTCAGGTAGTTCTGTTATCATGATAGAGTTTTTTGTAATTCATTAGATTTTCAGTAAAAATTTGTAAAGGAAAGTACAGTTAACTTAAACAGTTTCAATTCTAAAAATGTTCAGATTACGCTTTAAAGTGCAATGAAACCTCCAATGGGCAGTTATTTGGGTCATAGGCTTTTAGGCTGTGGATAAGTGAACACTAACTACAGCCTAATTACCCACAATCTGTTCCCGATATTCATAGTTGATTCACTTGCAACATATAAATATAATAGGCACTACTTATTTCACTTGAATACAGCTATATACTAAAAATCTTATTTTTATAATGGTATCATTTTGTGCAAAACTATTCGCACTTTAAACATTGATATAGCCGATTGTCAAAACTATTTTTAACTTCCACTAATGGAACTTCAATTAAGCGTTCTTTGACCGGTATAACTTCATTATGGGGCAATTATAAGCTCTCATCTGTCGGACCATATTATTCTACTTACTACGAAAGATTTAGTTGGAAACCTAAACTGCATTGAAAAATTAATTCAACTTAATCAAAATTAACAACTAACAATTTAATTTAACTAACAATTAATTAGCATGAAAAATTTTAAGAAATGGTACGTGATGCTCTGTATTTTGTTATTGGGAGGCACCCTTAACGCACAGAGACAGATGGAAAACCTTGATCGGGGATTAGTCGCCGTGAAAGTAAGCAGCGGAGTATACCTAAGTTGGAGGATACTTGGCACGGAATTCACCAACACAAGTTACAATCTCTATCGCAATGGAACTTTAATTACCACAGTTTCCAACACAGGCGCTTCGAACTATTCTGATGCGTCGGGTACAACCAGTTCCACGTATTACATTAAGGCTGTCGTTGGAGGAGTTGAACAAACCGCCTCTACTACAGTAAGCGTTATGGCAAATATTTACAAGCAAATTGCTCTTTCTGTACCAGCCGGTGGAACCACTCCGGATGGGGTAGCTTACACTTATTCTGCTAACGATTGCAGTGTTGGTGACCTCAATGGCGACGGTCAATACGAAATAATAGTAAAGTGGGATCCTTCCAATTCAAAGGATAATTCTCTAAGTGGCTATACTGGCGATGTATTTCTGGATGCATATACTTTATCCGGTACCATGTTGTGGCGTATCGATTTAGGTAAAAATATCAGAGCCGGTGCACATTATACCCAATTTTTAGTGTATGACTTTGATGGTGATGGTAAAGCAGAAGTTGTTTGCAAAACAGCACCAGGAACAAAAGATGGTACAGGTGCCTATCTGACAGGTGCTGCAGCTGGCACGGATAACAGTGCTGATTATAGAAATTCCTCAGGTTATATTCTTACCGGTCCTGAATATCTGACCATTTTTAACGGACCATCAGGAAAAGAACTTCAAACCATCAATTATGAAGTAGCCAGAGGTACTGTTTCCAGCTGGGGTGATTCCTACGGAAACCGTGTTGACCGTTTCCTCGCTTGTGTTGCTTATCTGGATGGTAAAACCCCAAGTATTGTTATGTGTCGCGGTTATTATACCAGATGCTATTTGGTAGCCTATAAATGGAATGGTAGTGCATTGGCAAAACAATGGGCTTTTGATAGCAACACCAGTGGTAATAGTGGTTATGCAGGCCAAGGGTGTCACAGCTTGAATGTAGCTGATGTTGATGGCGATGGTTACGATGAAATAATTTATGGCGCATGCTGTATTGATCATAATGGTGCCGGAAAATATACAACCGGCTTGGGTCATGGTGATGCTTTACATACCGGTGTTTTTGACCCATCCAGGTCTGGCTATCAGGTATGGCAGGCTCATGAAGATGGCGCAACTAATGGTGGTATCGGAGCAACTTTTCGCGATGCAAATACAGGTGCTGTAATATGGAAGTTTGGTGCAACTGGAGATGTTGGACGCGGTATGGCTGCCGATCTCACTTCTGCTCCTGGCGTAGAGTGCTGGGCTGCAGGCACGCCTAATTTATATACCGCACAAGGTGGAAATGCAGGTTCTAACCCAAGTTCAGACAATTTTGCATGCTGGTGGGATGGCGATGATTATCGTGAACTCCTTGATGGCACGTCCATTACTAAATATGGCGGTTCTACATTATTAACCGCAAGCGGATGTTCCTCTAATAATTCTACAAAATCTAACCCTTGTTTATCAGCTGATATTTTTGGTGACTGGAGAGAAGAAGTAATTTGGAGGACAACCGATAGCAAATATTTAAATATCTATACGACCACCACTCCTACAACACGTCGTCTGTATACCCTTATGCACGACAAGATGTACCGTTTGGGTATTGCATGGCAGAATGTAGCCTATAACCAACCACCGGATGTTAGTTTCTTCCTTGGAAACGGTATGTCCACCCCTCCAACCCCAAATATTACATTAGTTGGTTCTGTTACTCCTACAACCTATTCATTAACAACATCGGTTAGTGGTAGCGGTAGTATTTCACCTGCTAATGGTAGCTATAATGCAAATACAGTAGTTAGCCTAACAGCAACTCCTTCTTCCGGTTACCAATTCAGTGGCTGGAGTGGCGACGCTTCGGGTACATCTAACCCTTTGTCGGTAACCATGAACAGTAATAAAAACATTACGGCAACTTTTACCCTCACAGGTTCAAATTCGCTTATTTACGAAGCTGAAAATGCAACCATATCCCTGGCAGTTACAGAAACTGTAAATGCAGGATATAGCGGTGCAAGTTATGTAAATACCAATAATGTTATTAACAGCTATATCGAGTGGACTGTTACACCAAGCACAGCTGGTTCTTATACATTAGAATTCCGCCATGCAAACGGAACAACAACCGACAGGCCAGCATCTGTTTCTGTTAATGGAACAATAGTTATCAGTTCATTATCATTCCCTGGAACGGGTGCATTCACAACATGGGTGTTAACACCAAAGCAGACCGTTACCTTAAATGCTGCAGCTAACAAGATCAGACTCACTGCTACAACCGCTAATGGATGCTCAAATATTGATTATCTGCAGGTTTCCGGTAGTGGTACGCTCAAAATGGCTCAGGAAAATGCTATCAGAGGAATCAGCGGTCTGATCATCTATCCAAACCCGGTTAATGGTGGAACTTCACCTGAATTAAAATTTAGCCTCGATACCCGCTCGGATGTAAAAATTCTCGTTCTTAACAATCTGGGCAAGGTAGTTTACCAAAAAGACCTTGGTATTCGCGATGCCGGAGAAGTATCCCAAACGCTCGATTTGACTTCGTTAGCAAAAGGAACATACATTATTAAAGTAGGTTCTAAAACCGCTAAATTAATACGCTTATAACATTTAAAAATAATTTTGATTCAGAGGCTGTCTAAAAAGGTTCTTTCACTTTATTTACCCCTAAATCCCCTAAAGGGGACTTTCTCACTATCAAGAAGTTGCAGGAGCCCCCTTTAGGGGGTTGGGGGCAAATTCAGGACTTTTGGGACAGCCTCTATTTGTTTAATGTTATTTTCAATTTATCTATTAACTATAAATCATTAATTATGAGAAAATTAAGTACAATTATTTTATGCCTTGCCTGTTTAATAAATCTATCGAGCCGGGCTGCAAACGAAATTACGATTGATGCCACCACCCATTCACTGGTTGCACCAATGGCCAAATCCTATCAGTGGTATCATAACAATCAAAAAGTTGAAGGAGCTACCAGTCAATCATTCAGAGTAACCCAATCAGGTTCTTATTCAGTGGAAGTAAAAGATCAGAATGGGAATATTTCTACACAAAGCAAATCAATAATGGTTACAGCCGCCGGAACCATTATTACAGTTCACACTGTTGGCGATTCAACCGTACAAATTTGGGCATCCGGTTATTATCCTAAAAAGGGATGGGGGCAAGTGCTGCAATATTTCTTCAATTCAGCCAGCGTAGTAATTGACGATAAAGCTGTTGGAGGGACCAGTTCAATGAGTTTCTATGACAATTACTGGACAGCAGTTAAAAACAGTCTGAAAGCAGGCGACTTTGTATTTATCCAATTCGGGATAAATGATGCGGTAAAAACCGATCCACTCAGGTATACCATTCCCATGACAACATTTAAAGACTACCTGACAAAATATGTAAATGAAACGAAAGCCATGGGTGCTTTTCCTGTTCTGGTTTCTACCTTAAACAGGAATGCCTGGAATGCAACCACTCCCCCAACGGTATACGCTGCCTATCACGATTATCCGGTGGCTACCAGGCAATTGGCAGCAACACTTAATGTTCCTTTAATTGATTTGGATTTGATGTGTACATCACTTCTACAATCGGTTGGACCTGATTATTCTACAAATCTTATTTATATGAATTTTCCGGCTGGTGAATGGCCAAATTATCCCACGGGACAAGCAGACAATGTTCATTTTCAGGAAATGGGCGCCATTGAAATGGCCAAATTAATTGTTAAAGGAGTTAGAAATTTGAGTGGAGATGCCAACGTAAGCAAATTAATACCTGCTTTGAACCCAACTTACAAGGTTACTTTTTCCTCCAATAATACCTCGGCAGGTATAGTTACTCGTTCGGAATATTTTCCTTCCGGCATTACAGTAACTGCAAAGGCATGGCCATATTCAGGTAATACGTTTGTAAATTGGAGTGGCGATTTAACAGGTACAAAAGCTGTAGCATCATTTACCATGGGCACCACAGCCAAAAATATAACTGCTAATTTTAACACTTCAGGAACCACCACCAATACCGCAATTTACGAAGCTGAAAATGCAACTATATCTCAGGCAGTTACAGAAACAATAAATGCCGGATATAGCGGTGCAAGCTATGTAAATACCAATAATGTTGTTGGTAGCTATATCGAGTGGACTGTTACACCGAGCGCAGCCGGTTCGTATACCTTGGAATTCCGCCATGCAAACGGAACAACAACTGACAGACCAGCTTCCGTATCCGTAAATGGGACTACAGTTATTAGTTCATTGTCATTCCCGGGAACAGGGGCATACACAACATGGGTGACAACCTCAAAACAGACCGTGACATTAAATGCTGCAGCAAACAAAATCAGGTTAACAGCAACAACTGCTAATGGATGTTCGAATATCGATTATTTGCAAGTTTCCGGCAGTGGCACACTCAAAATGGCTGAAGAAAATGCGCTGGCTGAAGATGCTATTAAGGGTATCAGTGATTTGATCATCTATCCAAATCCGGTTACAGGCGAAACTTCACCTGAATTAAAATTTACCCTCGATACTCGCTCGGATGTTAAAATTATGATTCTTAATAACCTGGGCAAAGTAATTTTTCAAAAAAATCTTGGCACTTGCGATGCAGGAGAAGTATCTCAAATTCTCGATTTAACTTCTTTAGCAAAAGGAACATACATTGTTAAAGTTGGTTCTAAAACCACTAAATTAATACGTTTATAACATCCCACAGATTTTGAATTTCAGTCCCTCTTCAAATTGGAGAGGGACCGTTATTTGTCCATAATGCTATTTTCAAAATTGACTATTAACATTAACTAACTTTTACTATGAAAAGATTAACGAGTGCGCAAACCTTATCCGCAAATAGAATCGCTGTCAAATCTTTGCTTTTTGTATACCTTCTGTGCTTTATAAACATGACTGGCTGGGCTGCAAAAGACATTACAATTGATGCTACCACAAATTCGCTGGTGGCACCATTAGCCAGGTCATATCAATGGTATCAAAACAATCAAAAAATTGAAGGCGCTACAAGCCAAGCATTCAAAGTTACAAAATCAGGTTCTTATACTGTAAAAATAGAAGATCAGCAGGGAAATTTTACTTCACAAAAAGCATTAATCCAAGTTACTGCTGCCGGAACTATTATAAGAATTGTAATCATTGGTGATTCCACGGTTTGCAATTATGCCAGTTCGGCCTATCCGCAAACGGGTTGGGGACAGATGTTACCTTTCTTTTTTAATAGTACAAATGTATCCATAGAAAATAAAGCGATTGGAGGACGTAGTTCAAAGAGTTTTTATCTTCAGGGACGTTGGACTACCATCTATAACACTTTACAGCCAGGTAATTATGTTTTTATACAATTCGGACATAACGATCGTGATTTTTCAGATACAACACGTTATGCAGATACTGCCACATACAGCAAATACTTAAGAGCGTATTGCAACCAAACAAGAGCAAAAGGTGCTTATCCGGTACTGGTAACTCCTATGAACATGAATACCTGGGCTACTGCCACTACAATGCGTGAAGTATTTTGCGAAGGAGCAAATGATTACCGGGCAGCTATGATCCGCGTTGCAACTTCGCTCAAAGTACCCCTAATTGATCTGGAAAAAAAATCCAAAGCTTTATTTGAAAGCTATGGACAGGAATATACCACCTATTTTTTATTCCATACCTATCCCGCAGGCGAATACCCAAACTATCCGAATGGAAACACCGATGGAACCCATTTTCAGGAAAATGGAGCTATTGAATTAACCCGTTTAATCGTACAAGGAATGAGAGAATTAAGTTCCGATGCAACGATAAGTCCTCTAGTTGCGCAATTAGTACCAACCTATAATGTCACCATCTCATCTAACAACAGTTCAGCAGCTTTAATTTCAAAATCTGCAGCATTCCCTTCAGGAATTAATGTTACACTCAAGGCCAGGTTAAAAACCGGCGGGGTATTTAATAACTGGAGCGGAAGCTATTCAGGAACAGCCAATCCGTCGATTTTTGTGATGAGTGCATCAGCCAAAAGCATCACTGGTAATTTCAATAATACGGGAACTACCAATACTGCAATCTATGAAGCTGAAAATGCAACTATATCTCAGGCAGTTACAGAAACAATAAATGCCGGATATAGTGGTGCAAGTTATGTAAATACCAATAACGTTCTTGGTAGCTATATCGAGTGGACAGTTACACCCAGCACAGCAGGTTCTTATACATTGGAATTTCGCCATGCAAACGGAACAACAACTGACCGGCCAGCCTCTGTTTCTGTTAATGGAACAACAGTTATCAGTTCATTATCATTTCCTGGAACAGGCGCTTTCACAACTTGGGTATTAGCGTCAAAACAGACCGTTACTTTAAATGCTGCAGCTAACAAAATCAGACTTACAGCTACAACTGCCAACGGATGCTCAAATATCGATTATTTGCAGGTTTCGGGTGCAGGTACGCTGAAAGCTGCAGAGGTAAACGATTTGACATTATCCTTGCCCGTTTCCAATAACCTGGTTATCTTTCCTAATCCTACTGAAGGCAGCACGTTTAGAATCAGCATAGGAATAGAGAAAAAATCCGAAGTTCAGCTTATAGTCACCAATCTGGCAGGTCAAATAGTTTTAAAACAAAATCTGGGCATCATAGAAGCCGGCAAACTTGATCAACAGGTTGATGCGGGCTTTTTAGCCAAAGGCGCTTATATTGTCAAAATAAAAACCAATGCAGGAGAAAAAACTGCGAAATTAATACTGAAATAATTTTACAACTAACCATTAATCTAAATTTCGAAAGTCCGGTTTATTTTGAACCGGACTTTCTTTTTATTAATCACCAAGAAAGTCTTAGCCCTGTGAACTTATTGCGGGCTTCCGGCTTCTGTCTTCCAACTTCTTTCTCTATTTCTTACGTTTCATTAAATCATATGCCAATTCCAACAACAGCATTTTACGGGTATCTTCAATATCCACCGATTGTAAAAACTCAAATGCTTTATTGGAGTATTCAGTGATTTTGTCTTTGGTAACCTGGGCAATGTTAAGCTCGTCATATACTCTTCTTACTAACCTTACTTTTTCCAACATATCAGGAATTTCGTTGTTAATTGCTTTTTGCAGAATCAGAGCATGTTCCTCCCTGGCAAGTTCCAATGCTTTGATTAAAAGGAAAGTTTTTTTGTTTTCAGCAATATCCCCGCCCACTGTTTTGCCAAAGACATCCTGATTGGCATACACATCCAGGTAATCGTCTTGAATTTGGAAAGCAAGACCTAGATTTAGTCCAAACTGATAAAGTTTTTCGGCTTCCTGCTCTGGCGCATGACCACAAATAGCGCCGATTTTTAAACTTGCAGCTAATAACACCGATGTCTTTAAGGCTATCATCTCAATATATTCATCGAGATGCACATTGTTACGGCATGCAAAATTCATGTCATATTGTTGACCTTCGCATACAGCCAATGCGGTTTTATTAAAAATATCGAGCAGCGGTTTTATCAACTCCTGATCAATATCGCACATTAACTGGTAAGCCTTGATCATCATTGCATCTCCTGACAGTATAGCAACATTGTAATCCCATTTGGCATGAATAGTAGGCTGGTTACGGCGAAGTATCGCATTATCCATCATATCATCGTGTACCAAAGTAAAATTATGAAAGATTTCAATGGCTGCAGCAGGTTTTATGGCTGCTGAAATATCATCGGAAAACAAATTACACGCCATCAAGGTAAGTGTAGGGCGTATGCGTTTTCCAGTCAGATCGAGCACATAATAAATGGGTTTGTATAATTCTGCAGGTTGATTGGGTTCGGCTTTCAGAAGGTCAAACTCTTTGTTAATAATCTCAATACAGGAATTCAGACTCAGCATCGGGGTATAGATTAAGGTAGATTAGTAGCCGCCAAAGGTATGAAATTAGGCTTAATTACAGATCAAAAAAATACTAACCGATTTTCAACATTTGATCATTTTTCCAAAACACCTGAAGATACTTTTAATGGGAGCATAAACTGTTGTTTTACGGCTTGGCCGTTTCGTTTTCCAGGCGTCCAACGTGGACTGTTTTTGAGAATCCTGATGATTTCTTTATCTATCTCAGGACTTAAACTACGAAGTATGGTTATGTCTGTTACTTTTCCTTTTTGGTCTATCGTAAACTGAACTACGCCCTTACCATCTAGATTATTATTTTTAGATGCGTCTGATTTTGAAAGTTGCTCATTCAAATACAGCTTGAATTTATTAACATCTCCCCCCTGAAAACTGGCATTTTCATCAACAGCGGTAAATGCGTAATCTTTTTCAGATTCCCCTTTCTTTGCTTTTAATTCAGCCGACTTTTCCACACTCTCTGCATTATTAGAATATGAACGCATTGCCTTACCTTCTGAAGTTGAAGATGGCACGGGAGCTTCTCGGCGTCTATTCGAGGAAGAAAGGTTAGAAGTTTTCTTATTATCCTGTTCTTCAATGACAACATCTGAGCTTGCTGTAAGACTCTCATGAGTTTCCTGTTCATTAGGTTTCTTTAGCTCTTTTGCTTTTGCCGGCACACCTGGTTCCAATACCGGACTTTCGTCCTTGTTTACTTTTGGAGATTGTGTGTCTTCGGTATAGGCACTTTTCTTATACGCTTTATTTTCAGATACAACTGGCGCATTTTTCATTCGAGGTTGTTCTACTTTGCTCCCTGGCATCTCAGGCTCGGAAGCTTTCTCTTTTATTGGAACAGTATTTTCAGCTAATTGTGTCTTAGGATGACTGTCTCTTAAGAAAAAAAACAAACCTGAAAGTAAAAGTACAGAAGCCGCAGCTGCGATGGAAAACCATGTTATTCTTCTGTTATTCTTTTTAGGAGGTTCTAAATATTTTTCTTTGAAAGAACGATCTACCATCCGCATAGCTACTGATGCTTGTGGCAATCCAATGCTGCGAAAGCCTTCCAAAGCATCGCTGCAAAACTCACAGGAAGCTATATGTTCTTTGGCCACAGCCCAAACATCAGGAGATAATTCATCCTTCAGGAAGGCATCTAATGCTTCCCTGCTTATACAACCCGATGGTTCAAATATGTTTAGCTTATTCCACATCATACATTTTCTCCAGCAATGTTTTCAGGTTCCGTTTACCGTTTTGAACATGGCTCTTTACTTTATTCGTGTCCATCCCGGTAATGTCGGCAATTTCCTTGTATGACTTATTCTCAAAATATGTCAACTCTACACAGGTTCGCTGTTCCTGGTTGAGCTGGTTTAAAGCTTCTGTTATGGCAACCAATCTCTTTTCATCGTCCGATTCATGATTAAGATGAAGTTCATCCCACATTTCCACAAATTTTTCCGGAGTATTTTCACGAATCGTTTCTAAATGCTTCTGCACCGAGGTTTCCTTTCGTATTTGCATCAGACAGTGGTTCTTGGAAACCATGTATAACCATGATTTAAAATAAGTTACCTGTGTATTTTTTAAATCTGAAATGAGTTTCTCAAATATCTGCATGGTAGCATCACTTGCATTCTCTTTATTCTTTAAATATTTGAAGCATGTACCTAAAACCAGATGCGAATAACGGCGATAAAGCTCACCCATAATCTCCATATTCCCCGAATCACGATAAATCGCAATCAAATCGTCATCCGTAAGCGATGAAAAAGAGGAAGATTTTACACTGAGATCGGCCATCAACTTATTAAAAAATAATTATAAAGATTTGAAACAAAGATAGCAAAGAAAGGAATGAATTAAAATTTCAAAAAAATTTATGGAATTTTTTCATTCACTGCATCCCAATAGAAAGCGCTTCGAAATTGTATAATTTAAACTGTAAGATTATGAATAACTTAATAAATACCAGGCTTAGCAGAAGAATTCGTCAAATCTTTTCGCTGTTGATTTTGTCGTACACTTCAATTTCTTCAGGGTTTGCCCAAACACCCGAAACCAACAATGACAAAACTCTATCACCCTACTTTTTTATACCGGGTAATGACTCGCAAACGGAACAGTTACCTTTAAAATCTACCAAAGCTGAAGTTGACATTGCCAGCATCATTGCCGATGT
>CAYZNC010000133.1:0-15052 GCA_964478555.1 uncultured Bacteroidales bacterium
TCCGATCTTTTAAAGCGAGCAATGATTGTATTATTCTATTGTTATTCAAAGTTATAACTTAAAAAATAATACAATCATTGCTCGCTTTAAACATTCTTCAGCGTTAGTTTGATCAGTTCTTCCACCGTCATATCAGACCTTACCGTCAATAACTTATCAAGCATTTTTTCGACTGTTGACTTAGAAAAACCCAAGGTTACTAAAGCAGATAACGCTTCATCTTTGATTGTATTGTTTACTACTAAAAATTTTTCATTGGTCAGGCTTTCTATTTTGATTTTATCTTTTAAATCTACAATAACCCGTTGCGCCGTTTTGAGTCCTATACCCTTGATTCCCTGCAGTATGGTTACATTAGCTTCAGCAATGGCTTTTTGCAATTCAATAGGATTCAGGGACGACAGCATCATTCGGGCAGTATTAGCTCCAATGCCCGAAACCGTTATAAGCAATTTGAAAATTTCCCGCTCTTTTTCCGTGAAAAAACCGAAAAAAAGATGAGCGTCTTCACGAACTACAAAATGCAAATACAGTTTTAACAGGTCCGAAACGTTATTTTTTTTATGCTCGGTTATTTGCGAATAGGTATTTAATGAAATGTTGATGAAATAACCAAAACCTCCAGCCTCCACTATGGCATATGCTGGCGTTAGTCCTGTAGTCTTCCCTTCAATGTAATCATACATAACAATGTGTGGTTTATTAAGGAATTAAAAATAAGATTTAAATACTTATTTTTTTATGTTTATTGAATAAAATTATTTTTTTACAAATATGCTCATCGTACATAGCATAACTTAAATTTACAAAAAAACTTATTCAATAACTTAAATTATTTAAGGGTGAAAGTTATTCAGGCAGTGCAAGATTTTCATTCAATTAAATTAACATCAAAGGGGAGTTATAAATTTATAAAAGGAACGGTTAGCGTGAATTTTTATGGTCAATTTTTAAGTAATCCGCAATATTTTCAGCAATTTTTTCAATGAGCAATGTCCGTGCTTCCACACTCGTCCAGGCAATGTGAGGCGTAAGTATGATTCGTTCGGGGTATTTCACTTTAAGTATGGGATTCTCGGACGACAATGGTTCGTATTCATACACATCCAAACCTGCACCGCCAATTACCTCTTTATTAATTGCTTCAATAAGATCCTGCTCTTTAACAATTCCACCACGTCCGGAATTAATAAGCAAAGCAGAGGGTTTCATGAGTTTTAAACGTGAAAATGTAATTAAATTTTTAGTGCTTGTATTTAGTGGTGAATGAATGCTTACGATATCGCTGGTAATAAGAAGTTCTTCGAGTTCAAGGCGAAGGTAGTCATTATTATTGTTCTTGCCTGAGGTGGAATAGTATACAATTTCCATCCCAAATCCTTCAAGAATGCGTGCAACTCGTTTTCCAATATTGCCAAGACCAATGATTCCTGCTCTTTTCTGACGCAATTCGTAAAAGTCGGGCCCGTAATGGGTAAACATATCACTTTTAGCATATCCTCCGCTTTTAACATACTGGTCGAAATAATTAAGTTTATTGACCAGGTAAAGGATCATCCCAACAGTCATTTGGGCGACACTTTCAGTTGAATAATTGGTTACATTTTTAACCTGAATACCTTTTTCGAGGGCATAATCTACATCAATATTATTGGTACCTGTTGCCGCTACGCATATTAATTTAAGGTTAGCACAAGCATCAATAACAGCACGGTCTATGATTACTTTACAGGTGATAAGGATGTCAACATTTTTAAGCCGTTCGAGGCGCTCCTCAGGTTTTGTCAACGGGTAAGAGATATAATTTCCAAGTTTTTCGAGGAGATGAAAGTTGGAAACTTTGCCCATTGTATTTGCATCAAGAAAAGCAATATTCATGGTTAACTATTTTGCTAATAAAAATTGTAAAGAATTAGTGAGATCATTAAAAGCTTCACTAAATTTTTACAAAGATATTAAAGATGTATATTTATTAGCGCTCTCTTATGTTTTAGTTAAAAAGATATTAAGAATTTTCAGATGGTAGGATTAAGCCAATCATATTCAGTAACTTTTACCTATTGATTAAAAGCTAAGGGATTATTATTTGCTTATAAACAATATCCGATAACTCCCCGTCATTATCCTTTACCTGGAGCGAGGCGGTATAAGTACCTGGCACAGAGATATAATAAAACATGGTATCTTTAGAAAGAACAGGATTATAATTCAATGGTTGGATAGAATAAATATATGATGTAATGGTACCTCCAAATCTTTTATCTCTGTCGTAACTATCATGGGCAACAAAAACATCAACCGGGGAAGCCGAAGGAATTCTGTAATACGAGAGTACCGCTACTGGTTTTAAGTTTTTGAAACGTGTAAGTTTCAGTTCAGCATTACTAACTGCTCCAATCTTATCGGTGACCCAAAAATCTATAATCGTAAGTCCTGTGTCAGAAGGTGTAACGTTAACCGTGTTAGCGACTGAGCTAACAACTGCATTCCCCTTTTTAAACTTAAAATTCAATTTTAAGTTTTCATTTGTACTGATCGAATACTTACAAGTATAAGTTGATGTTCCTTTTACGGAATCTTCCAAAGATGTCATCAATTGAGTAGAGCCTGTTTTCGAGAGAGATAGTATATGACCTGTGTTTTCAAAATAATCTTTTCGGTTATTGCATGAGTAAAGTACCACCAATATTATGGAAAATATATAATAGACTGAGTATTTCATGGTTAAATATTTTATTATTTTTTTTGACTGGTCATTCTTAATTGTTTGTTATACATAAGAAATTCAATTTGATCTTAATCCCTATGTCACATTTTAAAAGAAATAGGCAATACCCAAAGTGATACAATAGCTTTGTGATCCGGCATTAGAGTTTGCAATAAGCCGTTGATCATAATCCAGATTTAATCCTAATTTACTGCTTAACAGAAATTCGGCATTTGCACCAATTTCTCCTCCAAATACTACAGCATTCATTTTGGTAGTAATGGCAGCATTTTTTAACATTTCATAACCCACCAAAGGGCCTCCTTTTATGTTAAAATAAAATGAATTACTGAATTTTATAAGGGAATACATCAATTCAGGGTTGAGATAAATGAATGTAAGTTTGGTTGAATTTAGGTTTGTATTTTCATAAATTGCTTTGCATCTTATCATTGCTCTGCTTTTTAAATAATAGGTATACCCTAAACCGGCATTAAAACCATCCGTTACATATCCTCCACTAATGCCTACAGAAGAGATGCCCTGAACGTGTTTTAAAGTTGGTGTGTTACCTTGCGCTTTTACAAATACCTGGCTGGAAAAAAACAAACACATGGGTAACAAAAAATGATAGTAAAGTTTCATAGTGGCGCTTTAAGTGATTTATTATTTGAAGTGGTTAATGTTAAACTTTTTTAGAATTTGTTGGATTTAAATAAGCAATTTAGCCAAAATTAATTAATGCGTAAGCTCATTATAATAAAATAGCAGGATTCCCAATCATAAGCACCTCTTACTTTGCAGAAGCCCATTTTTTTTCCAATTTAGCTTCACCGCAAGTAATTGTTTGAGCTGAAAGTGTTAAGGTTATAATGGCAGGACTATTTCCTGTGGATTCGAAATGCTCATGATAGCCCACACAGAATGCTTTGGCCAAAAATATCTTACGGGGCTTACCCATGTCGTAATTAGCGAAATAAATCGTTACATCTTTTGAACTGTCTGGTGAAATCATCCACTGCAAAAGTACATTATTGTCACCGGTGGAGTCTAAGGTTACCTGAATGATTCCGCCACCAGGATTAGCACAAGGTTTACCTGTTGAATCAATTTGCTGATGAAATGATAAGTCTAGCGAAATAATTTTATACTTCGTGTTGTCAACTTCTAATTCTCCCTGAAACGTCATGGTCGTTTGGTTTTGTTTAATGTTTAAAATTTTTCTGCAAAGGTCCTACACAGAAAATTGTTGGAGACACTTTTTATATAGACTCAATTTTTTGAAAACGTTCCCAAATTTTTGGCAAATTATTTTCATTTAGGACACCCAATTTGGTTAACATATTCTATCCCATGAGCATAAGTATGTATAAAAAATGATAAGAGCATTATTTTACTGCAGGAGCATTATTGATGATCACATAATCGATGTTGATCGAGAGTAAACGATCGCCATCACGTTCTCCAATTTCGAGGCACAATTTTTTACCCGGGTCAACAACAAATTTATTAAAAACATAAACCATCTGTTCCGTTTTCTGAGCAGCAAAGGATTCCTTCTTATTATAGATAAAAACAGGTTTTTTTACCTGGTCACGCACTTTAGTAAACAATAAACCTTTTAATTCAATGATTTGAAAATTAATAAAGCTCTGATTAAATATTTTTTTAGAATGATTTAAAATATAGAAAGATATGTAGATGCAACTATCATCTGTAAATACATTTGAAAGCATCAATCCCGTTTGTTTCTGAACTACTGCTACTTCCTCGTACGCAGGATCCATGGTAATAATTTTTCTACAATTCTTGTAAATAATAGAATCCTTTGATACGGATTTAGCAGGTATTTTAACCGGAGGTTTAACCGCTGTTTTTGGGTTAGAGGAACTATTGTCTGAGTTTGTCCCAGTTGAAACGGACACTTTCAATTGTTTGGCTTTTTTGGGATCGGGGTTAAGGTTTAGTTGACGGGGAACCGCACTATACAGCAATAAGAAACTATAGCAAAGATTATCAGTAGTGACAACCGTAAAGTTTGTTTCAGTAAAATCTGTTTTCGTTGCAGTAAGCGTAACTATATTGTCGTTGGTCTTGAAAGTAACATCGCCACTTCCCGTATCACAGTATTTTACAGGCGATGTAAAAAATACATGAACCGTTTTGTTCAGTGCCAGTTCTACGGGAATGATTTCCTGTGAATTTACCTTAAATCCTATGGCCAGGAAGCAAATTACGATTAAATACCTGAAATTTATAACTTGATAGTTTCTCATGTTGTTAAATAATTTTACGATGGGAAAATAAAATCCTTTGATTGACTATTTTCTGCTCAATTGCCGGCAAATGTCAAGGTCGCGCTGGGTTTGTTCCATATCACTTTTATACTTGTCAACAAGTTTGCTACATTCATCCATGGTCATTTTAATATCCTTCAATTTGATAAGAGAATGTTTGGAATTTTTGAGTTCGAGAAATGTTTGAATCAGGCTGCTATACATCTTTTTGCGAAATGTTGTATCCGCCGGAGGTATAATATTCTGAACTTCAGCAAGCTCAGAACTTATTAAACTTTGGAGATAATCTACATTTACGTTGGGGTTATTCATGGAGTCGATTAATGCCTTTATATTCATCATTTTTCCTATAAAACGGCGTTCTTCACCAATTTGCGATTCCATCGTTTTTATTTTGTCGCGCAGGTATGCATTTTCTTTGAAGGGTAATCTTGTTCCAAAGAACACCGCTAACACAATCAGTCCTGTAGTAACAATGAATAGTAGAATATACTTTATAAAGGCGATGTTCCGTTCTTTTGCATTTTGAGGTTTCATTGTAAATCAATTAATAGTTTAGAATTTTTTGAACCAGTTTTTTTTATCTACCGACTGTTCCATTCTATCGTCAGTCGCATCATTTTCTTCAGTAACAAAAAGGGTAGTATCAACCTTCTTACCAATGTAATCGAGTTCCGAAAGGCTTTTGAGAAGAGGCACCAGCATACGTAAGAAATTATCGGTTTTCTTTAATGAGGTTGCGATATCATGATGTTTATAAACTAACCCTGACAATTCCGCAAGTGTTTTATCAAAAAGTCCCTGGTTAAGCTCACACCATTCAACAAGATAGTTGATCAATTCTTCCTTGCCATTTCCCTGCCAGGTATCGATGCTATTGTGAGTAACACGTCCCAATACGGCTATCTTTTCAATAAGGTTTACAGGAGCCTGGTATTTAAGCTGCATTGTTATTGAGGGAAGGTTATAATTTAAATAATTGAGAATGTTTTCGGCCAGATAATTAACGGTTAAAGCGAGGGTGTTCTTTTGATTTTTACCCCTTACTTTTTGCACAATAATTAAAACGTAATGTTCCAATTCCATCATAAGTTTCTCAACCCTGTAAAAGAATTCCATTAGCAGGGGATGGCTTTCGACATTGGTGCAGGGAGGAATATAACTTTGATCTACAGTGCATTCTCCATTTTTAATAGTAAGTTTTCCTAAGGTTAAATGAAAAAGGCCAATTTCTGAGTTATCTAATTCTTTCGTTGGTACGAGATTAATATGATAGGATGGCAAAACAAAAGGCTTGCGGGGAGGTGTTTCCTCGGGATCTGCATTACCGAAAGGCTCTCTTGCAAACGGATCTACGGTCAATACAACGGAATAGTTGGTTTCTTCGTTATCGGTAGGAACAAAATCAGCTATTTTGCCTGTTAATTCAAGCACAGGAATAGTGTCGGCGGTTATTTCAATCCGGGCTCCACATAAGGTAACTGCTCGTAATTCCTTTATTCTTATATGAAGTACATTCCGGCTATCAGCTTCAATGCTTATAGCCTGAACTTCTTTGTTGGTTGGTAATAAACCGTAATTATTCTTTCCTGTTCGTTGCCCTATAGCATCATTAATTGCTTCTTTAAAATAGTTTTCCAGTGCAATAAAATGGTTTTTATTGATGCTCATTCCATCGAACCAATTGATTGGTAAATATTTAGTGCGATCCTGCAACATATTAATCTATATTTTAAGTAGTAATATTTAAATTTACTTATATTTTAAAATTACCTGATTTATACATCCATTATCCCGAATAGTTCTTAGTTCTTTTATGGTGAAATCCTGAGAATATATTTTATCAAGGAATTCTTTAAAGTTCATCAGTTTACCATTGGCTTCTACGGTGGAGGATTCAACTCTTTCGCAGAATGAAGGAGCAAATTGGGTAATTTTTATTTTTCCCTTTGAATAGTTTACAATTGCTGCCTTGAGTTCATCATTGCTCATGACTTTTGGCTTTTCAGGCTCCTTTTGGGTTACCGCTTTCATGTTATCATAGGAAGAATAGTCTTCCGGTTTGTCAGGAATAACCGCTGCAGTTTTGCCTTTTGGCTTTGGAAGAGCAGGTTTGTTGATGTTTTTGGGAAGTTCAGGTGCAATTACGTATACAACACGTTTGGCAATGTACATATCCTTGCCGTTAATCACCAAACTTACTGTTTTAGGGCCCGGCGTTTTATAAATGTAAACAGGATTTTTTTCGTGGGAATCAATTTTTCCGGTTTCACCGAAACGCCATTCCCAACTCTTACAATTTTTTGATATACAAGCAAACCGCATAGGTTTTCCAAGGGTGATATTATCAACGCACTCAAATTTGGCAACCAGGTCATCGTTAAGTGGTATTCTTTTAGGTCTTACAATTATTTTTCGCATCTCCTGGCAACTACCATTGATTTCAAGTTTCAAGGCATATTCTCCGGGTTTAAGATAGGTATGTGTGGGACTTGCTTCATTTACCTGTACCGAATTATCACCAAAATCCCATTTAACTGATTCTGTCCCTATAGTTCGGTTATTAAATTCAATGAGTTCGCCTACTTCAGCCGATGTGTTGGATATGGAAAAAACTATTTCCGGACATTTTTTAGTAGTATAGTACTTGTAAACCAATGTGCCCGAAGAAATTATAATAACAATTATAAAAAATGATAAAATCTTCTTGTCAAACCGATACTTTGTATTGCTCATTTATACATCAATAAATTGTTGGTTAATAAAAAATCTAAAAGGGAAAACAGCGGCTGATTTCTCTTCAAGGCTCACAAGCATATCTTTGCAAAGATACATTAATTCCTCTGAAATATCTGATTTATCATTAAGTTCGATATGTAAGTCAATAGTTCTGGTAAAACCAGCTTTTGAAGAAAATTCTTTAACAATACCTTTTCCAATTTCGATACGCTTCAATCGTTTTCCTAATTTAAACCTGCAAAATGCTTTTATATATTCTGCTGAAACTATTTTATCGCGTGATAACAACGCTTTCTTGTAAGCATTGATACGGTCTTCTCTTAACATTTTAGAACGACCTCCAATAGTTGAAGTAATCACAAAGCCACTACCTTGTGTAATAATTGTACCGTTGTACAAATGAAGCTGAGTGAGCGGTTTTATTCCATTTGCCCTGTCGCCCAGGGTTGACCAGTATGTGATATAAATCGGAATATTTTCTTTTTTTATTTTTACGAATAGGTATACATTGCTCGCAAACTGAGGTAATTTATCGAGACGCATCTCCAACCTGGACATGATCTGATTCATTGTCTTCAAATCATTATTAAATGTAATTTTGTCGAGAAAATTAAAGGCTGCACTTTCGTTTTTTAACTTTTCAATTAAGTGTGCAATGTGCTCGGAGGCCATCCTGGTATCGAAACTCTCAACGCCCTCTCCTCTAATTACATAGTAATCGTCTTCAATATCAATTACTTTTTCTGCTTTCGATTCCAGGTATGTTTTTCCTTCACTATCGTCAATACCTTCCATATCGAAAAACAGGCTTTCGTCATTTAAGGCAAAAATATTCAGGTGTTTTCTCGATTTAAAGTTTTTGTTGTTATGGGTAAGATTAGCGATGGGAAAAATGTTGATACCACAACTAAGATCATTAAGAAGCTCAGAATTTATGGTTTGAGGAAGAATTACCTTCAGCCAAACTAATTTTTCTGCTTCTGCAACAGCAAATTTTGGCATCCTTTCGAAGGCTTTTTCCAAATCCTTGGGTATTCCTATATTACATTGATCTGGGGCAAGGTCTAAGGTCACAAACCTTTCGTTATATAATTTGTGTATATGAGACAGGTAGGTACGATGAACTGCTGCTTTTTCGTTAAACACCTGGTAAAGCGGATCTACTTCATTAAAACTTTTCAGACCCGGGGCAACATTGAGCGGAGTGTTACCCGAGAACCACTTTGCATTTTTTATTAAATAGTAAAAAAGACTTCGGTAATTGCTGCTGCGGTAGTCGAAACAAAACGCAATATCATTAATTGCAGCATCTCTGTTGGGTAAATTTAATCCAAACCATATTTCATCTTCTCCCAGGCTTTGTTCAAACGATGCACGGGCAATAGGTGTTTTGGAAAGATTAGGATCGAACTTAACCAGTCCCCCCTTGTGCAGCATAAAAGCAAGGTTGCCTTGTATCAGTTTAAAGTAACCGGCTGGGGTAAAAAATAATTGCTTTACGTCCCGCTTTCCCGGCGTTTCGTTTAATACATAAAACCTGTCAAAAGGAGTAATGGTAAGTTCTTTATCCGTAGGATTAGCAGTTGCTAAACAGTGGGATGGTAAAACTCCCATATTAATTTCGGGAGACATAATCTCAATCAGTTGCTCTGTAACCCTTATCTGAGTTTCATGCACTTCTCGTGATACATTTTCAAGTTCAGAGGCACAAGCAGAAATAAGCATGGTAACCAAGGGGTCAAATTCAGACTCATTCTCATAATCTTGCAATCCCCAGGCTCTCGCAGCCCTCTTAAACATTCTCTCTTTTATATGTTCAGAGTTTTCATTCATTGATTACATGCAATTAATAATAAGACAAGGGCCCAAGAAAAAAGAATTCATAGTATTTAAATGTTTCATTGGTCTTAATTAATTTGGCACTCACGTCGATATCTACCTTTTTCTTGATCCTTAAAGCTTGCAATGCAGAAACCATTTCCATCTGTGAAATACGAACGGACACCTCTACATTATTTAACCTTTTTTCATTATTGGATATAGCCTGAGAAAGACTGGCAATTAAGTTGTCTCTCAATGTAATTTCTGTCATTGAGTTATCAAAGTCATATTCCCAAAGGCTGCATCCGAAATCAACATCAAAACGGCATTCGCCCAAATAAGATGTAGCAATAAGATGAATATATTGAGCTATTGATTCTTTTAAATTACATTTTGGAAGCTCCTCCCTTTCTGTCAATTTTTCAAAATCAATAGGCAACTTATAGTACTTGTAACTCTTATCAGTTTTCTCCAATTTTTTTTAATTACTTACCTAATATATTATATATATGATAATTAGTAAATATTCACAGATAAAACTTTATTTTACAAGTAATTAAGCTTTATTTCTTGTGAAATTTCCGCAACCAAATATAATTGATTATTAAATTTCAGGTTCTAAACATATGAAAAAAATAAATTGCTTGTTCAAAAAAATCAACAATTAATATATATATTTTTAGGTAGTTAGTCTACTGTCTTGTGAAAATATTTTTATATTTGAATTTTTGAATTACCAGGAAATCTCTTTTATAAAATGGTGCTATTTTGGTAATATACTAACTAACAAACAGTTCATATGGAAATTACCGATGAAGTAAAAAATGCATTGCATATCAGTCAGGCTATAGCAAGAGAATATAGTCATGCTACTTTTGGACCTGCTCACTTATTAAAAGGTATATTACATAAGGATGTAGCTTTGGCTCCTATACTTCATGCCTGGAACATAGATGTTTTCTTTATTGAGGAATGGGCTGAAGTTCGTATAGAATCGTACCCAAAAGGCAGGGGTACATCAGAACCTGCTGGTGATGAGTATATTGCACCGGTTATCAGTGAAGCAGAAAATATTGCATTAAAATTTGGTAAAAGTAACATCGATGCACTGTCCATTTTAGCTTCCTTAAGTACGCCCGGAGTGGGATTTACCTATGAACAGTTAAAAACTTTACCGCTTAATCAGCAGATTATCATTGATAAAATAAAGGATTCAGGATTTATTGACAATGTTACCGGTTTGGCTTCTGATAATATCGGATCCCAAACAACCGCTTCGACTGGTGCTTTGGGTAAATTTTGTATCGATTTGGTTAGTAAGGCCCGGAATAACAAAGCTGATGTGTTTATTGGCCGTGAACAGGAGCTCGTTACCATATCTGAAATTCTTTGCCGGCATAGTAAACCCAATTTAATTGTAACAGGGGAGGCAGGCGTTGGAAAAACCGCTTTGATAAGAGGATTCGCCCAGGTTGTGGCGCAGGGAAATGTTCCTGAAAACCTTAAAAACGCTGTTATATTTGAGCTTGACCTGAGTGCTCTTATGGCAGGTGCTGCTTATAAAAGCGAAACAGAGGATCGTTTCAGAAACATTATCAGCGATTTATCAAGATTTGAAAATCCGGTTCTTTTTATTGATGATATTCATAATCTGTTTGATAAAGCTCAAACATTACTCGGGGTTGTTAATATTTTAAGATCCGAGCTTGCCAAAGGTTCATTTGTTTTAATTGCAACTACGCTTTCTGATGAATACCGGAAGAAAATTGAACCCGAAATATCATTGGTACGCTGGTGCGAAATAGTACCCATTACCGAACCTACCAATGAACAAGCTGCTGAAATTGTAGCAGGTGTAATGACCTCTTATGCAACACATCATAAAATTGCTGTTGAAAATGGAATCATCCCGGAGGCTGTAAAACTTTCAAAACGTTACATCAAAGAAAGGAAGTTACCGGATGCTGTTATTGACGTACTTGACCGGACAATGGCGGCCTTGCAACTAATGCACCACATGGGACCTAAACTTGCTCAGCAATTTTCAGAAGAATTAAATAAGTTAAAAGCCGGGAAAGCTGATCAGGAAAAGTACAATACCTTATATCAAAAGTTAATCAACAGCCTAAACTCACAAACAATTTCATTTATCGACGCTGATGCTGAAAAATCATCTGAAATAACTCAAATAACGCCGGAAAAAATCGAGCATATCTTTACCAAACTGAAATCTCTCGAAAAAAATACCGAAATCAAACTCGAAGTTGGACACGTTGCCGCTACTATTTCGAAAATTTGTGGTATCCCTGCAGGTAAAATTCTCTCAGGCGAAAGAGAACGTTTAATCAACATGGAGGAGTATATTCAGTCGAAAGTTATTGGTCAGGACCAGGCGGTAAAAGTTTTAGCAGATGCTATTCTTGAATCACGTTCCGGTTTATCGCGGCCCGGACAACCCATAGGCTCTTTCTTTCTTTTAGGTCCAACCGGTACCGGAAAGACGGAATTGGCCAAACAATTAGCTGAATTCCTTTTTCAAAGCAGTTCATCGTTAATTCGTTTTGATATGTCGGAATTTAAGGAAGAACATTCTGCAGCCTTGCTCTACGGAGCACCTCCGGGATATGTAGGGTACGAAGAAGGAGGACTTCTGGTTAATAAAATCAAGCAACAACCTTATTCCGTTATCCTTTTTGATGAAATAGAAAAAGCACATGCTTCTGTATTTGATATTTTCCTGCAGATTCTTGATGAAGGTAAAATAACCGATAAATTAGGAAGGGTAGGGGACTTTTCAAATGCGGTAATTTTATTTACGTCTAATATTGGAAGTCAGTTCATAGTAGAATCTTTCACACAAAAAGGGGAGCTTCCATCTCAAAATGAGATGACTAATATTATGAGCCGTTTTTTCAGACCCGAATTTCTGGGCCGTTTATCAGGAATCGTACCTTTTGCTCCAATAGCTAAACAAAATGTAATAAAAATTCTTAAATTGCAGCTGTTGGAATTAAATACCGCTTTGTCAAATCAGGGTATAATTTTTACCATAACTGATGAGGCTGCTGATAAACTAGCTACCGAAGGTTATACTCCGGAATACGGAGCAAGACCTTTACGCAGTGTGATCCGTACCAAGTTGAAAACGCCATTATCCCGGATGATCATTGCAGGCCAACTTGGAGCTGGGAATAATGTAACAGCAAAGCTCGATGAGGGTGGAGAATTGGAACTTGTATGCAATAGCAAATAATAATAGTTTAAACCATAATAATTTAAAAAATGGATAAAACATATGGAATTGGCGGGACCGAAGTAAGGCTCGATGCCAGCGAAGCAATCCTTGAGATACCACAAAACAAAACATTGTTGGTAGAAAAACTAACCACTAGTACTCCGGTAAAACCTGAAATTATAACAGGACTTAAGACTATTGATGATGTTTTTGATAAGTTTAAACCTGAAATTGATGTGGAGTATGAAAATGCTGACGGTTCTTCACAAAAAGAAAACATAAAGTTTTCAAGCCTTGGCGATTTTGGTTTAAAGGGAATTACCCGACAAAGTAATTTTTTGGGCGATCTTACCACTGAAAAAGAACAGTATGCTAAGATTATCAAGGTGTTAAAAAATCATAAAGTATTGAAATTAGCATTGGCAAACCCAGATGCAAAAGTAGCCCTCATAAGCGCTATAAAGGGTTTGATTGCTGAATTAGAAGAATCTGAAAAAAAATAAATAAATTATGGCTGAAAAACAACAAGCTCCAAAACAGCAAACAGCTCAACAAGCTGAAGTTTCCGTACAGGAAAGTTTTGACAAATTAGTCAAATTCGGAGGGTTTGAATTGCTCGAATCTAGTATCGACGGGGTACAAAATATGAACCCTGAGCGTAAAGCCAGGAAAAAGATCTTTCTAACCGAATCAGACCGGAAAATTGAAAGGAAAAATCTTAAAAAAGCGCTCGAAATTTGGGCTGATATTTTAAGTAGCAGCGATGATCTTGGTCAGATGGTTGATAAAAGTGCCGAAAAACTAAGTCAGGCAGAGGATTTGCTTGGAAAAAATATTCTCAGAGCCCTCGAAGAATCGCGCGAACTGGAGCGTTCTTATAGATCTGTTGCCTTATTTTATAAGAATACAGAGTCAGAGAAAGTTCAAAATGTTTCCATTATGAATGCTGAACTGGATCAATTAAAGGACCTTGATAATACCAGGTTTATTGATGCAGTAAACGAAGAACTTAAGGATAACTTTGACAGATTGGATCTCAGTAGCAGTTACGGCCTGCTTGTCGTTCCCGGTTATCTTGGATCCAATGCAGTAATCGAAAAATGGGCCAAAATAGCCTATGAAAATAAAGTAATGATGATTACTGACTTTGAGCATCTTGATGAACCTGATGATGTAATGGAAATGTTTGAAGCAGCTAACCTCACAGGTGGCGAAGTACATCGTTCCAATGTTGTTATGACTTGTAACTGGCTCGTGGGTAGGGGCAAAGCCTCCGAAGTAGGCGAGGAAGAAGATCTTTTTGTTCCACCTGCAGGTGCTTTAGGTGGTAAAATATACAAAACATTGATGTCGCAAGTCACTGCCGGTAAGAAACACGGGGGTATGAATGAAGTGCAAGGGGTAAAATTCGAATTAAAGAAGAGCGAAATCGCCAACATTGAAAAAATGGGACTTGTTCCTATGGTTAATGAATATGGCAAGGTAATGGCTTTTTCCGCAAAAACCCTTTTCAACGGCGACAACCTTGGCTTGCAAACCTACTCAGTTGTCCGTGTATTCGATTACGTTACCAAAGTACTGATGGATTTTCTTAACAGACGTGCTTTTGAAAACTTTAACGCAAACACCCGCAAGGAATTAATGGGACAAATCATCCGTTTTCTCGACCGTATCACAGGACCGGATAAACTTATTGAAAACTTTTCCATTCAAAGATTTGAACAAGATCCCATTCAAAAGGATAAGGTTCATATCGACATTCACATGAAACCTTATTTTCCAGCCAAAAACTTTATGATTAAAATGGCCGGTCAGAAAGGCGACGACGGAGCAGAATGGGAAAGTGAATATGAACAACAAAAATAATTTTTACGATACCTAATATGTAAAAAAAAGGCGGTCCGAAACGGATCGCCTTTTTTATCCCCTGTAAATAGGGTGTTCACATTTACAAACATTCTGAGCGCTGGTACCAATGATAGATTTATATAATTTGCACATTGATAGGTATTTCCATCGCTATTAGATAAATATGTCAGCCCTAACGGGCTTTGAAATCACGGCACTCATTATGATTTTCTACCGATATACCAGCCCTAACGGGCTTTGACAAAGTACATATTTTCTATTTATTAGGGATGTAAGCCCAGCGGGCTGAAATATCGGTAGAAAAGTAAAAATATATGAATTTCACAAAGCCCGTAGGGCTGGCATATCAAACCAAAATTCACTAAAAGTTAACACAATTACGCC
>CAYZNC010000134.1:0-6397 GCA_964478555.1 uncultured Bacteroidales bacterium
TTTATTTTTGTACTGAAAGAAGCATTATGAAGAACAACAGATCCATACTCATCGTTATTATTTTGATTTGGTCAGCCTCTTCAATTCTTCACGCGCAGGTTAATAGCTACACAAATCAGAAAATAATCAAATTTTTACATTCCAATGGCAGGTACATAACCCGTAAAGATTCTATTTTAAGAGGATTTGTTAACAAACCGGCAGGTCGCTGGGGCGAATTTGTAAAGGGCGTAAAAGAAAAATTAATTACAGACAAAAAAATAGTTGCGCTTACTTTTGATGCCTGTGGTGGTGGCGGCAAAGGAAATGGGTACGACAGCAGCCTTATCAACTATCTGCAGAAAGAAAAGGTTCCGGCAACCTTATTTGTTACCGGTTTATGGATTGATGTTAATTATAAGACATTACTTAAACTTGCAAAAGATCCGCTGTTTGAGATTGAAAACCATGGATTAAATCACAGACCTTGTTCTATTAAAGGGGATAGTATATTTGGCATTAAAGGCACCAGGAATATTTCGGCTGCATATGACGAAATTGAAATTAACGCTCAGAAAATTCATTTTATTACAGGTCGAAGGCCAAAGTTTTTCAGATCTGCAACTGCATTTACAGACGAAGCCAGTGTTAACATGGCAAAGAAGCTGGGAGTTTCAGTTGTAAGTTATGATGTCCTTTCTGGCGATGCAATACCGGAAACCAGCTCCCAAACAATTGTAAACAATACTATGAAAAATGTGGTAATGGGATCTATTATTATCATGCATTTTAATCATCCGGCTAACAACACCTGTAAGGCATTGAAAATCATAATTCCCAAGCTTCGGGCCGAAGGATATAGTTTTGCAAAACTGGAAGATTATTTACTAAAGGGTGTTCGTTAATGCTTTCTATCACCATTAATAGTCTCCTTAGGCCCGGCTGAATTGTCAAATCCGGAGAAATTGCTAATTAACCAGAACGGAGAATTGATGCCGGAGGCATCGCATGTTTATAGAAAACATAAGGGTTGAGGTAATATTCGACCCTGGCCAGGGTCGAATCTCTTACTAACTATTGTCTTTCTATAAACATGCAAAACCTATGGGTTTAAAATAGGAACCTCATAAATTTTATGATGACTGATGCAACTCAAATAAAAGCTGTCACCTAAAGAAATCTAATTTGATCAGTACTTCAATATGTAAATTTGAACATCTTTCAATATACATTGTTAATTTCAATCAAACTTTAAACAATTAAACAGGAGGTAAATTATGGCATATACATTAGAACTTGGTCAAAAATTGCCGGATTTTTCATTAATGGCAACCGATGGGAAAATCTATAGTTCAAAAGATTTTGATCAAAATAAATACCTGGTGATATTCTTTACTTGTAATCATTGCCCTTATGTGTTAGGTTCTGATGAGATAACCAGGAAAACGGCTGAAAAATTTGCAGCCAAAGGTGTAAAATTTGTGGGAATAAATGCCAATAGTGCTAACACACACCCTGAGGACAGTTATGAAAATATGATAGCCCGCATGAATGAAAACAAATTTCCCTGGCTATATCTCTGGGATTCTGACCAGAAAACAGCTTTGGCATTTGGCGCATTAAAAACACCTCATTTTTTTGTGTTTAATGAAAAAAGAGCGTTGGTTTATACAGGACGTGGAATCGATAATCCCAGGGAATCAACAAAAATGACGGTAAACGATTTGGAACGGGCTTTAACAGAACTCACAGAAAATAAGAAAATTACTGTCTCACTTACCAATCCTATCGGATGTACCATTAAATGGGAAGGTAAGGATCCTCATTGGATGCCTGCAGAAGCCTGCGATTTAGTATAAATATTAATAAACATCAATTTGCGCCCAATTTCAGGACGCAAATTGATGTTCTGCATAAGGTAAACCATCAAATAATTTGTAATTTAGGGTGGAATTATAAATTATTCGTTCATGAAAAACAAATTTACCCTTTTTCGCCCTATCCCTAAAGGAGATAAAAAAATAATCAGGGCATGGGTGTTATACGATTGGGCCAATTCAGTGTACCAACTAACAATCAGTAGCACCATCTTTCCAATTTATTATTATGCAGTTACAAAAAGCTCCGGTTCCACCGTTGATTTTTTCGGGTTTAAGATAGTCAATTCAGTTTTGTATTCATGGGCAATTGCGGCTTCTTACTTAATGGTGGCCATATTTTCGCCGCTTTTCTCTTCAATTGCCGATTATACGGGGCTGCGGAAAAGGTTCATGACCATATTTACTTATATTGGCTCCGTTTCGTGTGGGCTCTTGTTTTTTTTCAATAAAAATAATATCGAATTCGGAATTCTGGCATTTATTTTCGCTACCATCGGATATGGGGGTAGCCTTGTTTTCTACAATTCATTCCTTCCTGTTATTGCCGAGCTTCAGGACCAGGACAGGGTAAGCGCAAGGGGCTATTCCATTGGTTACCTTGGTGGGGTTGTGCTGTTTATAATCAACTTGGCATTTATCCTTTATCCTCATTTTTTTGGTATAACCAATCCTTCACTGCCTGCAAGGCTTTCATTTCTTTCGGTATTTGTGTGGTGGATAGGCTTTTCGCAAATAACCTTTTATAAACTGCCCAAATTTACCTTTGGCAACAGGATAAAGGGAACAAATGTGATATTGAAAGGGTATAATGAACTTCAATTAGTGTATAAACAGGTAATGAAGATGAACCACCTTAAGCTATACCTGGCTAGTTTCTTCTTTTTCACCATGGGGCTGCTTACCATTATGTTTATGGCCGCCACTTATGGTTCTAAGGAACTTGGAATAAAGGACGATGCCCTGATACTAACAATTTTAATTATACAATTTGTAGGGATTTTGGGTGCCTGGCTATTTGCCAGAATATCTGAAAGGTTTGGAAATATCAGATCCTTGATTTTGTCGATTACGCTATGGATACTCATCTGTATTGGAGCCTATTTTATAAAAGGATTAACCGGCTTTATCATTGCAGCATTTTGGATAGGTTTACTTATGGGAGGAACGCAGTCAATTGCCCGTTCTACCTATTCTAAAATGTTACCCGAAACAAGGGACCATACTTCTTTTTTCAGCTTCTTTGATGTTATGGAAAAATTGGCAACTGTGGGAGGAACATTTAGTTTCGGCATTATTGAATCGATAACGGGCAGTATGCGATACTCCGTTCTCGCAATAGCGCTCTTTTTTATAATCGGGCTTATTTTTATGACGCGCTTATTTTATAAGTACAGGAATTTGATACCACAGTGATGTTCGGGAGCCGTTAGGCGTGGTATCAGCTACTGCCTGCTGATTAAGCGTCACTCGTCAAACTTCTTCGCTCTTTCCCAAATTTCGTTCATTTCTTTTAGATTCATATCCTGGAGTGAACGGCCCTTTTTAATAGTTTCTTCTTCAAGATAATTAAAACGTTTAATAAATTTTTTATTGGTGCGTTCCAAAGCGATATCCGGATCAATATTGTAAAGCCTGGCAGCGTTTACCAATGAAAAGATAAGATCGCCGAATTCAGCTTCCATCTGTTTTTCATCGTGATTAGCTATTTCCGTTTCAAGCTCCGATAATTCCTCTTTAACCTTGTCCCAAATCTGGCTGCGTTCATCCCAATCGAACCCTACTGATCTTACTTTATCCTGAATCCGGTTGGCTTTCACTAACGAAGGTAACGACTTAGGAACACCTGCAAGAATCGATTTGCTTCCTGCCTTAATCTTCAGATTTTCCCAATTGGTTTTTACCTCTTCATCATCTTTTACGGTTACATCTCCAAAAACATGCGGATGACGGTAAATCAGTTTTTCGCACAGGCTGTTGATTACATCCGTTATTGTAAATTCATTAGTTTCAGATGCTATTCTGGCATAAAAAACGATATGTAAAAGTAAATCGCCTAATTCTTTTTTAACATCAACGATACTGTTATCGATAATCGCTTCGGCTAATTCATAGGTTTCTTCAATCGTTAAATGACGTAGACTTTCGAGGGTCTGTTTTTTATCCCAGGGACATTTTTCCCTCAATTCGTCCATTATATTTAACAATCGCTCAAAGGCTTGCAATTTTTCGTTCATACCTCGCTCACAATAAAATTTAAGGATACAAAGGTATTAAAATTATGTGTTCACTTGGAAAAATCAAGAATTTCTCTTTTTTAAATTGTTATATATAACCCTGCATATGAAGTAAAGACTGGGTCATTAATTAGGGTGTGTCCTAAAGAAAAGATAAAATGAATTTTTTCATTGAAATTAACGAAACCTCCCACATTGAAACCAACCGATGATTTAGTATCTGTTGTAGTTCGGGTATGGTAGTAAAGTTCCCCTCCCAATGTAAGTGCTTTAACAAAATCATATTGAATTTCCCAGCCGGCAAACATCCAATTTTTATTGTTGTCTCCAGGATTAATCCAATAACCTCCTCCCCCATAAGTTGTAAGTTTATCCCACGACTTCTGCAGCCAGATTGGCAAATAAAACTGAATCTTACCATTATTAAAAGAATTCTTAGGAACGGTAGGTATTTCAAGGATTGGAAAGGTGCCTATTTGCGGTAAATTGTCGGTTTCCTTTACAAATCTGTACTTTACACCAAACTCGGTATAACCATACCCATACTGCATGTTTTGGCGATCTGGCAAACTATAATTAAATGGAATTAACAGGTGGATTTGCAAATTTGGAGCTGCTCCGTAATTGATTTCGAAATGTGGTAAAGTGCCAGACCATACGTTGGATTGCCGAGTATTAATTGATGAAAGATAATATTCCCAATGTTTATATTCGACAGGTTCAGGATCATCGGTTTGAAATGGAGGTCCGGCATTAACTTTCATGGTTGTAAGAAAGAATATAGAACTAAATAGCATTAAAATTCTTCTCATATAAAATAATTAATTGACAATAACATAACAATAAGCAGAAGCGTTAGGTTTTAAAAAAAATCAAAAAAAAAAGCTTCACAATTTTGTGAAGCTTAAGAATTAAACTTAGGTTAAATAAGTACGTTAACTATGCAAGTTTAACATTTACCGCATTTAAGCCTTTTTTACCTTCCTGAAGTTCAAAAGTGACATCATCTTCTTCTTTGATCTCATCAATTAAACCAGAAACATGCACAAAATATTCTTTTTCAGTCTGTTTGTCTTTAATAAAGCCAAATCCTTTGTGCGCATTAAAAAATTTTACTTTTCCTTCATTCATAATAAACTAATAAATAAATAATTGTAAAGATATATTAAAATTATGAAGATTTCACCATTTTTTTACCAAAAAAATTGGTTCCATCATCAAAATTTTTTAGATCGCTTGATTAATAATGGTTCACTTTGTCTTCAATTTTCAATCCCCTTCTACATGTTCTTCGCCAGTGGGAGTTTCCTTCAGAGCCTCATCTGAAACATTTGCATCGTTCACAATGTTCGATAAAATATCGATGAAAACAGAACTTTTTAAGTCGGAATTATTAATAATCTCATTAATAGCTGTATTTCTTTTTTGTTTATCTTGTATTGTCATTGCTTTACTACCATATTTGGCGGTCGCTATATCTATGTCATTATAGGTTATGTTACCTGACTTAACCCAGCCAGTTTCAATCCATTTACCAGTTCTGCGTTTACCTACTACTTCGATAAAAGCGCCTTGTTCTGATTTTACGGCAACAATATCCATTATACTAAATACTTTGCCTGCCTTGGTTAGCAAATCAGGTCGTGAATATACATCAGCCTCTTTGGTAAAAGCTGCAGGTCTGCTCTTCAAAATTACGTAGTCGCTTGGCGCCCAACCTTCTTGCTTATTTTGTAACTGAATTTTATGGTAAGTAACAGGTTTTTTACCGGTTTTGTCTTCTTTAGACTCATCCAGATAAGTACATTTCTCACCAATATTTAAGGAGGTCAGATGTTTGCCCTTATCAGTCGGTGTTTCCTTTAATGAGATTTGATCCCAAATACAAACTGCATACACCTCTGTTTCAACTACTTTACCTGTTGAGTCAGTAGTATTTGCGACATCTTTCTTTTGACCTTTACAGCTAAACAATAAACAGATAGTTAAAGTACACAATGATAAGTAGAGCGTTCTTTTCATAAATTTGGATTTTTGGATTAATACTGATTTCAATAAAAAAACTTAATTAGATATGTATATACAAATTTATGAATATTCGTAAGTTGTGAAAGAATTTCAATCAAAAAATTTTATTCTGACATTGGAATTAATACTCAAATTCAATAACTCTGCAATATTACCTTTGTTAATGGCAATCTCTAATAGTTGGGCTGAGTTAAAAATTGCAAGTAATTCGCCATTGCTGGTCTCGTTGTATGTAAGATTGATTTTATTAATTCTATAATGGTTGCTTTGCACTAA
>CAYZNC010000134.1:6497-8398 GCA_964478555.1 uncultured Bacteroidales bacterium
TCTCGTTGTATGTAAGATTGATTTTATTAATTCTATAATGGTTGCTTTGCACTAAAATTTCGAACCTGCGGTTTCGTCCAACCTTGTCAAACAGCTCTTTGGAAATATTCGTAATAACATTTTGGTAGGAATCTATGTAAATAACACTTCCAACAATAACGGCCTCGTCATAGGTGGCTCTCAAAGGTGTTTGGCGATTGACATCGTTCAATGACGATCCTAATTCGTTTATTTTATTCCCCGTTGCAAGAAAAGCTGCCGCGGGTGCAAACACATTTAATCCGGGGAATGTTTGAAACTCCTTATTATAGAACTTTTCAATCCTCACGATTGTTTGAATATTGTCCTTACAAATAAGACCGAAACCTCCATTATCAGTGCCTATAAAATAATGATCGAGATATTGCAGAGCTATGTAAGAAGCCTGGTTGGTGAATTCACTATTTACATCAATAATATGCACAGTGCCTTTAGGAAAGTAAGCAAAAGAATTTTTGATGATGAAAGCTGCCTGAGCTATATTAAAAGTTGCCACCTGATGGTTGATATCAATAATCCGTGCATCGGCACTAGCGCTAAGAATAGCACCTTTTACAGCACCAACGTAAAAATCATTAGATTTCCAATCTGTGGTCAGCGTTATGATGGCCATTTCGACGGATATGCAATTGTATTAACTTAATATTGATAAGTTAAAAAAATAAATTTATTTTGTAATAGCCAAAAATAAACAATTATGAACAATTTATGATCGAAAAGCTGATATATTTAGAGGGCGTTGATCCGATTGCTCTCTACGGGATCAATAATGCCCGATACGAACGCATGCGAAAGGCCTTTCCCAGATTGAAACTGGTAGCCAGGGGTAATGAAATTAAAGTGATGGGTGAAAAAACAGAAGTACAAAATTTTGAGAAAACGATCGAGCTCATGATTTCTTACTTCCACAAGTTTAACAATATCAGCGATACTGATTTAGATCATATTCTGAATAACGATATCGATACTTCTATTAAGCTTAATGAATATGAGGATGACGTTATTGTGTATGGCAACAACGGACAACCTGTTAAGGCAAGAACCGTCAATCAGCGCAGAATGGCCGATGAATTCAAAATAAACGATTTATTATTTGCCATAGGACCTGCGGGAACAGGTAAAACATATACAGCTATTGCCCTTGCCGTTATGGCATTTCGTAATAGAGCTATCAAACGCATTATACTCACCCGACCGGCTGTTGAGGCTGGCGAACACCTTGGTTTTCTGCCGGGCGACGTAAAGGAAAAGCTGGATCCTTATCTTCAACCCTTGTACGATGCCTTGAATGATATGATCCCTAAGCGTAAACTTGAAACTCTGCTGGAGGACGGAACGATACAAATTGCTCCGTTGGCATTTATGCGTGGACGTACGCTTGATAATGCGTGTGTAATTTTAGACGAAGCTCAAAATGCTACCATTAACCAGGTAAAAATGTTTCTTACGCGTATGGGTAAAAATGCAAAATTTATTGTAACCGGCGATTTAACCCAAATTGATTTGCCTCACAAATCGCAATCGGGATTGCCAGTTGCTCTTAAGTTGCTTGAACATATCAAGGAAATATCAACCATATATTTAGATAATCGCGACATTGTTCGGCATCCCCTTGTAAAAGCAATTGTTGATGCTTACAATAATGCTTCGGAGAGTGAGAAATAAGAAATAAGGTTATCGAAGTTCAAATGGTCCCTTCGACTCCGCTCAGGGTCCGACCCAACTCCTCATGGGATATCACTGGCTGTGAGATGAACGATGCCTGTGGTTGAGCGGAGTCGAAACCACACAGAAAAACAATATTATGAGAAATAAGGTTATCGAAGTTCAAATGGTCCCTTCGACTCCGCTCAGGGTCCGAC
>CAYZNC010000134.1:8498-14983 GCA_964478555.1 uncultured Bacteroidales bacterium
CAAATGGTCCCTTCGACTCCGCTCAGGGTCCGACCCAACTCCTCATGGGATATCATTGGCTGTGAGATGAACGATGCCGGTGGTTGAGCGGAGTCGAAACCACTCTGTGGAATTAGGTGATTAAATCAAAAAAATCCGAAACCCAAACCTTCTAAAAAATATCATCGTCATTTTCAACCGTCACTTTTTCTTCGCCGGGAGTTATATTCAGACTTTTAATATAGGCATCAAGTTTTCCCGGAAATTTAAAGGTTAAAAATGTTTCAAATTTTCCCGTTTTTCGAATTTCCTCCTGACCATTTAAAAAGACGTACTTCACTAATTCGCGTTTAAGGTTAGGATCAGCGTTATTTTTCAGGAGCAGGTCAATCATTTCCGTACTTTTCACTTCCAAAAGAGGAGTTGTAAATAACTGTGACCTAAACTTCTTTAATTTAAAATTAACATCTGCACCATGAAAAATGAGCTTTTCGGCTAAATGCAAATTGTTTGAAAAAACAGCCATAATGAGTGCCTTATTTAACTTTTCAGTATCAAAAGAATTATACAGATCAGTCAGATTAGGCAGACTTGATACCACTTTTGGGATCAACTCAAATTTGTTTAACCAAAGTTCCAGCTCCACAATGTTAATTAAGTTCGCGAATTCGTCAGGTAACTTTGAAAGAAGGTTTAAGGCCATATTTATTCGCAACATGCTTTTTAACGAACAAATTTCAGTTGGAAAAACAGCGATCTGATTTGCAAAAAGATTTAGGTCTGTTAGATTTGTAAGATTGCCAATGGCAGAGGGGATAACCCTAATCAGGTTTGCCTCCATATTAAGCGTTTCCAATTGATGAAGCTGAAAAATAGTTTCAGGAATAGCATTGAATAAATTATACCCGAGGTTGAGTAATTTCAGCTTACTGATTTTGGCAAGTTCTTTTGGAAGGTCCGTTAGTCTGTTATTAGAAAGATTAAGTTCACTTAGATTCTTAAGGCAACAGCCTATTTCCCTGGGTATTTTGGCAATTCCTCTGAAACTGAGATCAAGTCTGGTAATGTTACTAATCCCGGTTGCATCCGTAGGCACATTAATTTTCATGCCTCTTAACCAAGCGATGATCTTCTTTTGGTTTTGCTCCGGAGATTTTGAAAAAAACATGAATTTTGCTTATTTTAAATTAATATGGCGAATGCAATTAAATGTACAAAATTGCAGTTTAAAAAACAGTTTATTAGTAGCATTTTTTGTTAACATGATGGCCATATAAAATTGTTTTCCACACAAAATTTATCTGCCTATATTCTTAAAACTGGAAAATATTCACTAAATTGAGGTAGTATTTTCCCATATAAAAAGTAAGGAAGATCGATGGTTACAGAAAAAAAAACCATAATGGTTGTAGAAGATGAGGAATCCATGCGGATGCTCATCGGATCTTTATTCGAAAAAGAATATCATATTGTATTAATGGGCGACGGTCATGATGCCTTGGTATATCTGGCAAAGAATAATTTTCCGGATCTCATCATCCTTGATGTGGAAATGCCCATAGTTAACGGAAGAGTGTTTGTGCGACGTGTAAAGTATAGTCATAAACACAACCGAATACCTATTATTGTTGTATCTGTGATTAACAAAAAGATGATTATCAATAGTTTTCTAAAAATGGGCGTTCACGAATATATCACCAAACCATTTAAAACTGAAGAACTTATAGAAAAAGTTAACGAAATATTACCGCTTACTAAAGATTAATTACCTTTCTTTCTGTTATTATTTTTTTAATCCATTTGCCATAAAAGACTTATCTTTGCAAGTAAAACCTTGTAATATTTAAAAATCTATATATATGGCAAAAGCAATTGTTAAAACTAATTTTTCATTTCCCGGACAAAGAGAACTTTATGTAGGAAAGGTACGTGACGTTTACAATATCCACAATAAATATCTTGTAATGGTTGTATCCGACCGTGTTTCTGCTTTTGATGTAGTGTTACCCAAAGGTATTCCGTATAAAGGACAAGTTTTAAATCAGATTGCGTCAAAATTCCTTGATGCAACTGCTGATATTGTGCCCAATTGGAAAATAGCGACGCCCGACCCGATGGTTACGATTGGACATAGAGCCGACCCATTTAAGGTTGAAATGGTAATACGGGGTTATCTTACCGGTCATGCATGGCGTGAATACAAATCAGGCAAAAGGAGTTTGTGTGGAATAGCATTACCGGAAGGAATGTCTGAGAATGAAAAATTTCCAAGTCCTATCATTACTCCGACTACAAAGGCCAGCGAAGGTCATGATCTCGATATTTCCCGTGAGGAAATCATTAAAACCGGCCTGGTATCAGAACCGGATTACAAACTTCTTGAAAAATACACACAAGCTCTTTTTGCGCGTGGAACTCAAATGGCTGCTGAAAAGGGTTTAATTCTGGTGGATACCAAATATGAGTTTGGTAAAAAAGATAATAAAATCTATTTGATCGATGAGATTCATACCCCAGATTCGTCGCGTTACTTTTATGCTGAAGGTTATGAGGACCGTTTAAAAAAAGGTGAGCAACAAAAACAATTATCCAAGGAATTCCTGCGTCAATGGCTGATTGAGCATGATTTTCAAGGCCAGGAAGGTCAGAAAGTTCCTGACATGAATGATTCTTTTGTACAGGAAGTATCCGACCGATATATTGAACTGTTTGAAAATATTACTGGCGACAAATTCCAAAAGGGTGATTCGGAAGATGTTTTAAAAAGAATCGAAAAAAATATATTGGGCTTTTTGAATTTGCATTAGAACTAAATTGGTTCACGCAAAGCGCGCAAAGCAATCGCAAAGCGCGCAAAGCATTATTGAGGGTGATTAAATTTGTTTTAAAACTTTCGCATGAAAGTTTACTTTTAATCACCTTGCAAGATTATCCTAAGTTCATTAAGTTATTAATTGAAGGTGAATAATATATTATTTTTATATTTTTGCTATAATTATGGATAAGAACCAAATAAATATAAAAATAAGAGATTTCAGAGCGATAAAGAGCGCTGAAATTATTCTTGATGGAATTACTCTGGTTGCTGGAGAAAATGGGAGCGGTAAAAGCTCCCTATCTAAATTGCTGTATTATGTCTTTAAAACTGCGAATCAATTTGATAGCATTGTTAAAATAGAGCTAAGGGACAAATTAGAACAGATAACGATGCCAGTCACTTCATTACAACGTGAAGTAAATGAATTCATTCGTGGTTATAACGATGCAAGTGTACGTCTTTCACAAAAAACTTTAAAGTTTTTTGGGCCTGAAAAATTAATCCCATTAGATATCAACAGAGATTTACAAGAACAAGAAGAAAATATATTAACATCCATTTCAATACTAAATTCTTCGATTATAAATGAAATTAAAAAAAATGATAGCGTATTAAAGGATAAAATCAGAAGATTCGAAAACATTTTAAGAGATGTGCTTTCTGACAAAGATGAAGTTATAACTGGGACGTTGCCTGAAATATTAAATATACTGCATAATAGAATCGAGAAATACTTTAATGAAGCATATGAGAAGCTTGAAAAAAGACCTGTAAATTTATTTTATAATTCTGTAAGAGAAGCCTTCCCCCGTTCAGGATTACCAAAACGTTTAGAAGTTTCTGAATTTGGCATCACAATAATTGGTGATACAGATAGTATTTCTAAACCATATATTATTCAAAATGTTGCCTACATAGACACACCAATGTCCTTAGGTGTAGATTCTTTGGAAAACCAACATTGGGAAGACTTAAATAAAATTCTTGGAAAGCTGGCTAAAACAAACAATATTGCTATTAATAAGGTAATCCAAACCCAAATTCTTAATGGGGATATTTCATTAAGTGAAGATAAATTACCGTATACCCACGAAAGATTTATCTTCAAGCGAGCCGATGGCACAACCTTTGACTTATTAGATTGTGCAACAGGTGTAAAAGCTTTTGCTATTCTTCAACTCCTGCTAAAAAGTGGGTTTTTAAACAACAAAACGTTGTTAATAATTGATGAACCCGAAGCACATCTTCATCCCCAATGGATCATTGAATATGCACGACTAATAGTTCTTTTAAACAAGGAAATTGGCGTTAAATTTTTCATTGCCAGTCACAATCCGGATATGGTAAGCGCTATAAAATATATTGCTGAAAGGGAAAATACCCTGGATAAAGTTAATTTCTATTTATCAGAAAAGGAACTTGACAGCTTTAGTTACAATTTTAAACATTTGGGAACAGATATCGAAGAAATCTTCGCTTCGTTCAATATTGCAATCGACAGGATTAACATATACGGAGCCACAACTTAATGAATTATTGTCAACTAACCACCGAATCTCACCCATTATCCCTAAAACACAAAGATTGTTTAAAAGGAATTAATGAAATTATACTTGAAGAAGGTGGCAAGAATAAAATCTTTGAGCATCAAACTGCCCTTAACCTCGATAAGGTCGAAATAAAGCTGAAACATCCGGAACGAAGAGCAACAATGGATATGAGTTTTGGCATTTCAGTTGATACAAAAAACCCAAAAATGGTTCTGGTTGATTTTAAATTTAATCATAAAAGCGCTAAAACACTAGGAAAATCTGATTTAGAGAATAAAATGAACGGTTCCATTGACTTGCTTTCGAGGGATATTCAAATATTTAATGAATACTTTTTCATTTTTAGTGATTACCTTAAAAATGAAGCAAGAAGCCATTTTAACAGGTTATTTGCTGGTCGTCCAAATTGTAAATATATTCCTTTGAAATTAACCGAATTGAAAGAGATGTTTTTTAATAATAGAAGTTAAAAATCATTAATAACATTACAATCTCACTATAATGCCATTTTCGTCCAGGTATTTTTTCAGGTCGGGAATGGCAATTTCTTTGTAATGAAAGATACTTGCTGCAAGGCCTGCATCAGCCTTGCCTGAAGTAAATACCTCTTTAAAATGTTCCATATTGCCGGCACCACCTGAAGCAATAACCGGTATAGAAAGATTTTCCGAAAGAATGGATAAAGCTTCACAGGCAAAACCTGTTTTTACACCATCATGGTTCATGGAAGTAAATAAAATTTCGCCTGCGCCCCTGTTTTCAGCCTCCTTGGCCCACGAAAACAGTTCTTTTTCCGTAGGAATACGACCACCATTAACAAAAACGGTCCACTTGCCACCTTCAAGTTTAGCATCGATAGCTACCACCACAAACTGACTGCCAAACCCCAATGCCATCTCATCAATCAGCTTAGGATTACGTACCCCGGCACTATTGATCGACAATTTATCGCATCCGGCAGCTAACAGTGCATCGGCATCACCAAGTTCACTTACACCACCACCCACGGTGAACGGAATATTAACATGCCGGGCAATACGTTTTACCAGTTCAACAAGCGTTTTACGTTTCTCATGAGAAGCAGTAATGTCTAGAAAAACCAGTTCGTCTGCACCCTGTTCGGCATATAAAGCACCAAGTTCAACAGGATCGCCTACACTTTTAATGTTTAAAAAATTAATTCCTTTTACGGTTTGCCCATCCTTGATATCAAGACAGGGTATGATTCGTTTTGCAAGCATTTTTTTAAGTATTTAGTCGTAAACTGCCTCACCCCCGGCCCTTCTCCTGAAGTGAGAGGGGAGGTGCTTCGTGTTATAGGTATTACCTACCATATAGAGCAATAAGCCCCTCTCTTTCAGGAGAAGGGCCGGGGTGAGGCATATTTGTCCAATTCCTTTAAGGTTATTCTTCCTTCGTAAATGGCTTTGCCTATAATTACGGCAAATAGCCCCTTTTCATTTAGTTTATCTATTTCCTCAGCCTGGGTTACTCCCCCACTGGCAATTATTTTAAAATCGGGGAACCTGGCAGAAAGTTGTATATATAAATCCATGGCTGTGCCCTGAAGCATACCATCGCGGGAAATATCAGTACAAAGGACGTATTCAACTTTTTTCTTTTGATATTCGGCAAAAAAATCAAAAATATCACGGTTGGTTACATCCTGCCAACCTGAAACAGCTATTTTCCCATCTTTTGCATCAGCCCCCAGGATGATTTTACCCGCGCCAAATTTCAGTATCCACGATTCGAACAAATCGGGGTTTGTAACTGCTACACTGCCTATTGTTGCCTGAGCTGCACCGCATTCAAATACTAGTTTTAAATCTTCGTCAGTTTTGATACCTCCTCCAAAATCTACAGTAAGTTTTGTAGCACTCGTAATTTGTTGCAATACTTTATGGTTTACAACATGTTTTTGACGGGCGCCATCCAGATCAACCAAATGGAGGTATTTTAATCCGTGATCTTCAAACATACGAGCCACTTCCAGTGGATCTTCGTTATACACTTTTTTTTGGGCATAATCGCCCTGAGTCAATCTTACACATTTACCATCTATTAAATCAATGGCAGGTACAATCCGGATCATAATTCAACAAAATTTTTAAGGATTTTTGCTCCAATAGTTCCAC
>CAYZNC010000135.1:0-14959 GCA_964478555.1 uncultured Bacteroidales bacterium
GTCGTGCATAAGTCAACATCTCCTCCGAAATATCAATACCTACAATTTCAGAGGGATTAAGAACCATTGCTTTCAGGGCGAGATCTCCTGTTCCTGTTGCAATATCTATAATCTTCTTTGGATTCACAGAGGCTAGCTCACGGATGGCTTTCCTGCGCCATATTTTATCGATGCCCAAAGAAAGAAAATGATTTAAAAAATCGTAATGATGTGCAATATTATTAAACATCCGGGCTATCTGCTCTTTTTTGCTTTCGCTGGATTCGTAAGGCTTTACCACTGTTTTTTATTTTTAAATAATTTACGCCGCAAGTAAAATATTCTTTTTGACATACGCTAATAAAACAGGTGAGAATTACTGTAAATTAACAACCTGAACAAGGTTCGAATTTCAGGTTATTTCCGTATTTTTGCAAACTCAAAAATGAAAAAACCGCAATGAAGAAAATTGCTTTAATTACAGGTGCAACATCGGGGATTGGAAACGCAACAGCACATATTTTGGCCCGGAATAGTTTTGATCTTATCCTAACCGGCCGGCGCAAAAACTTACTTGAAGATCTGAAAAAAGAACTCGGGATCAAATATAAATGCGATATTTTAACCTTAAATTTTGATGTTCGGGAGCAAAAAATGGTGGAAAAAATGCTTAACACCATTCCTGAAAATTGGAGAAAAATTGATGTATTGATAAATAATGCAGGTTTAGCCGCCGGCCTTGCACCCATTCAAAGTGGCGATCTGGAGGATTGGGAACAAATGATCGATACAAATGTCAAAGGCTTGCTTTACATGACACGTAAAATAGCGCCATGGATGATTGAAAACGGACATGGTCATATCATTAATATCAGTTCCATAGCAGGAAAGGATGTATATGAAAACGGCAACGTTTATTGCGCCACTAAACATGCTGTTGAAGCCATTACCAAAGGCATGAGAATTGATATGCTAAAACATAATATTAAAGTTACCTCAATTGCACCTGGTATGGTTGAAACAGAATTTTCGATTGTACGATTTAAAGGCGATCATTCCAAAGCTAAAAAATTTTATGAGGGATTCACGCCCCTTTTTGCCGATGATGTTGCTGAAGCTATATTGTTTGCTGTAACCCGTCCGCCTCACGTGAATATTAACGACATGTTGATTATGCCGTTAGCACAGGCTAATGGAATAATCACAAATCGTAATCAAAATTGAATGTAATTGATTGTAATTGATTGTATAACCATATGAAGTACTCCTACGATTATCTCAAGGCTTTCACTACTGACGTTCTTATTAAGATGGGTTTTTCCAGGGAACAATCCGCAGAATGCGCTAAAGTTTTTCTTGCAGCAGAAATCAGAGGAATTAGTACTCATGGAGTAATTCGTTTGGGAGATTATTTCAGGCTGTGGGAAGCTGGTCGTATCAATATCCACCCACAGGTTCGTATTGTTCACGAAACTCCCAGCACGGGAGTTGTGGATGGCGACGGTACTATTGGAATGATTCCGGCAAAATTTTCAATGGAATTGGCTATAAAAAAGGCAAGGGAAGTAGGGACAGGATGGGTGGCTACCCGGAATTCATGTAACTTCGGAATAGCTGGCTATTGGGCCATGATGGCATTAGACCATGACATGATAGGTATTACCATGACAAATGCAAGTTCCCTGGTTTCGCCCACTTTTTCGGCTGAAGCCTTATTAGGAACAAACCCTATAGCCATTGCCATTCCCGCCAAAAAGCAACCCCCTTTTGTAGCCGATTTTGCTACCACACCTATCAATCGCGGAAAATTTACCATGGCTGCAAAAAAAGGTGAAAAACTTGGCTTTGGTTTTGCCCAGGATCAACTTGGCAATCCCTCGGATGATCCCACTATTCTTGAAAAAGGTGGCACTATGTTACCGCTTGGCGGCGATCGCGAGCATGGTAGCCATAAAGGTTATTGTCTCGGCGCAATTGTCGATATTTTTTCAGCAGTTTTTTCAGGCGCCAATTTCGGGCCGTTCGTGCCACCTATGGTAGCCTATCTCCCATTGCCCGATAAGAAAGTAGGCGATGGTTTAGGCCATTTCTTCGGAGCCATGCGCATCGATGCATTTCAGGAAGCAGACCATTTCAAAAGTAAGATGGATGAATGGATTGAAACGTTTAGAAACGCCAAGCCGGCAGAAGGTCAAAGTCGTGTAATAATCCCCGGCGATCCGGAACGTGAAAATGAAGCCAGAATTATGGTGGAAGGTATAGAGCTTATCCCACAGGTGGAAACCGATTTAAAACAAATTGCTGATAAGTTCGGATTGAAGTTCGGGTAAATATCGTCTAAAATAAAAACCACATAGAAACATAGGCTGAGCTTTCTATGTATCTATGTGGTTTAAAACTAATTTCGTTATAGTTTACCGGCAATTAAGTCACCAACTTCTTTAGTGCCCATGCCCATTTGGCCAGCTGAAAGACTTTTGATTTTGCCTGACCCCAGCACATCGCTTACAATTTTATCGATAGCCAATGCTGCTTCCGTTTCTCCAAGCGTGTCAAGCATCATGCCACCTGCACAAATAGTTGCAAGAGGATTGATAACATTCAGACCCTTATATTTAGGAGCTGAACCGCCCATAGGTTCGAACATCGAAACACCTTCGGGGTTAATGTTACCGCCCGCAGCAATACCTAAACCACCCTGAATCATAGCAGCCAAATCAGTAATAATATCACCAAAAAGGTTTTCGGTAACGATTACATCATAAAACTCAGGAGATTTAACGAACCACATGCAACATGCATCAACATGGTTATAGTCCTGCTTGATATCCTTATAGTCTTTGTCTCCAACTTCTTTATGGGTACGTACCCAAAGATCACCAGCGTGAGTGAGCACATTGGATTTATGCACAAGGGTTAATTGTTTTCTTTTATTACGTCTGCGGGTATATTCATAGGCATAACGAACACAACGTTCAACAACCGGACGTGAATAGACCATTACCTGTGTAGCAACCTCCATTGGGGTACCTACCTGAACAGCTCCGCCTACACCGGTATAAATACCACCCGTATTTTCACGGATAACAACAAAGTCAATATCGGCAGGACCTTTATCCTTCAAAGGAGTTTCAACACCAGGATAAAGTTTTACAGGACGCAGATTAATATATTGATCGAGTGCAAAACGCATTTTCAGCAAAATGCCTACTTCAAGAATACCAGGTTTAACATCGGGGTGTCCAATGGCTCCTAAAAATATGGAATTGAATTTCTTCATATCTTGAATAGCTGAATCCGGAAGGGTTTCGCCAGTACGTTTATAACGTTCGCCACCAAAATCAAAGTATTCGTAATTAAGCTTAAAGCCAAATTTAGATGCGGCTGCATCCATTACTTTAATCCCCTCTTTTACCACTTCTGGCCCGGTGCCGTCGCCCGGGATAACGGCAATATTGTATGATCTTGTACCCATTTATATTGATTTTATTGATTAATAATTTTCATTGTTTATCACATTTTTTCATTCCTGATCTTATCGTATCAAGAACCAAGATAACATATTCCTAAAGAGTTCCCTTTGCATTCCTATTCGTTTTCAACAAGGTTTAACATTTTTATGGTTGCCTTGATGGCAGCAACAGTCTGATCGGAATCCAGTCCACGGGTACGGAATTCTTTTGTACTTTTCCAGGTGATCACCGTTTCAACCAGTGCATCTGTCTTGCCTCCCGGTGGAATCGTTACAAAATAATCGATTAGCTTCGGAATTTTTTTATTTAAGCTGTTATAGATTTTTTTCAGGGCTTTCATAAAAGCGTCGTACTGTCCGTCACCTCTGGCTGCTTCTTCATAAACCTTTTTATCAATTTCCATGCTAATGGTAGCAACCGGTTTGAGACCATAAACGGAAGAAAGTGCAAAATTTCTGATTTTAATTTTGGTATTGACTACCTCGCTATTTAACACATCAGCAATAATATAGGGCAAATCTTCTGCAGTAACAACCTCTTTAAGATCGCCTAATTCAATAACCCGTTTGGTCACTTTCTTCATGGATTCATTATCCAATTCAATGCCCAATTGTTCGAGGTTCTTAAGTATATTTGATTTACCGGCGGTTTTACCCAGCGCATATTGTCTTTCTCTGCCAAAACGTTCCGGTAAGAGATCATTGAAATACAGGTTATTTTTGTTATCCCCGTCGGCATGAACACCACTGGTTTGAGTAAATACATTGTCGCCAATAATAGGTTTATTTGCAGGTATTCTGATACCTGAAAATGTTTCTACCATTCGGCTTACCAGGTTAATCTTCTTTTCGACTACGGATGTTTCGGCATTACAGTGATCCTTCAGTAACGCTATAACACTCGAAAGAGGAGCATTACCTGCTCTTTCACCCAAGCCATTAACCGTTGTATGTAATCCTCTTATACCTGCCTTAACTGATGCTTCAACATTAGCTACAGCCAGATCGTAGTCGTTATGAGCATGGAAATCAAACCGAAGTGTAGGGTATTTATCCATCATGATTTTACAAAACTGGTAAGTTTCACCGGGGTTAAGTATACCAAGGGTGTCGGGGAGCATAATCCGGTCGATTGGTAATTCCTTCATGGCATCAATCATATAAAAGACATAATCCTGTGAACTACGCATGCCATTAGACCAATCTTCGAGATAAACATTAACGTTAAAACCCTTAGTTTTAGCGAGCAAGATATTTTCTTTAATATCGGCACTATGCTCTTCGGGGGTTTTATGCAATTGATGAGTCACATGTTTTAACGACCCTTTGGTAAGTAAATTTAAGACTTTAGCTCCGGCATCGCTAATCCAATCAATTGATACGCCATTGTCGACAAAGCCCAATACTTCTATACGATTCAAATAATTTTTTTTCTTAGCCCATTCCACAATGGACTTTACGCCGTTAAACTCACCCTCCGAAACACGTGCGGAAGCGACTTCTATACGATCAACTTTTAAATCGTCGAGAAGTAATTTTGCGATACTGAGTTTTTCTACCGCAGTGAATGATATACCGGATGTTTGTTCCCCGTCGCGCAGGGTTGTATCCATTATTTCAATTTTCATAAATGCCTCCAGTAAATTCCTGTGGTAGAAAAATCCCCGCAGATAATTTAATGCTTTAGTTAATTTTTATTACTCGTTTGTTTAGAAATTGTAAGTTCCGCCCTTGACTTTAGGGCTGTTAAAACCTTACAAAATTTTAATCTTTAGGATTTAAGCCTTGCTTTTTTCAAATGCTTCGATCTTGTCTTTTATACTCATCAGAAAATCGATATCATCATAACCTTTTAAAAGGCAGGTTTTCTTGTATGGATTAATATCAAAACTTTCAGAATCGCCTGTAGCAAGAATAGTAATGGTTTGATTTTCGAGATCTACTTTCAATTCCGAATTCGGATCTTTCCCGGCTGCTGCAAATATTTTGTCTAAAAAGGCTTCCGATACTTGCACCGGAAGTAATTTATTATTCAGTGCATTAGCTTTAAAAATATCAGCAAAAAAACTTGAAACGACTACCCGAAAACCATAATCGAATATTGCCCAGGCAGCATGTTCGCGGCTTGAGCCGCTTCCGAAGTTTTTACCTCCAACCAAAATTTTCCCGGTATATTCATTCTTATTTAGCACAAAATCTGTGTTTTTGATGCCGGTTTGGTTAAACCGCCAATCACGGAATAAATTTTCGCCAAAACCTTCGCGGGTAGTGGCTTTTAAAAAACGGGCCGGAATAATTTGGTCCGTATCAACATTTTCTATCGGAAGAGGTACAAAAGGTGAAACAATGGTTTTGAACTGATACTTGTTCATTTCATAAGCCTTGCCTTTTTTATCATTTGAATGGATACTTGTTTCAATACTCATAATATGCTTTTTTTATAAAATTGTGAAATAGGTCGATGGTCTCAGTTATAAAAATTCTCTCGGATCGGTAACTTTGCCCGTAAGAGCTGCTGCTGCTGCTGTGAGTGGACTAGCAAGAAATGTCCGTGATCCGGGTCCTTGGCGGCCCTCGAAATTACGGTTGGAAGTTGCTACCGCATATTTACCTTCAGGGATTTTATCATCATTCATTGCTAAGCAAGCTGAGCAACCTGGTTGACGAAATTCGAAACCAGCCGCAGCGAGTATTTCTACCAGGCCTTCTTTTTGCGCTTGTTTTTCTACCTGTTTAGAACCAGGTACAATCCAGGCAATGACATCATCGGCTTTTTTCTTTCCTTTCACAAAATTGGCAAATGCCCTTAAGTCTTCAATACGACCATTAGTGCAGCTTCCCAGAAATACATAATCAATTTTCTTACCAAGCATTTTCGAACCTGGTTCAATCTCCATATATTTCAACGACTTCAGAAATGTGTTTTTATTGTTATCCGCAAGGTCGGCACCTGATGGGATAGTCTCGCCTATTTTCATGCCCATTCCCGGATTGGTTCCGTAGGTAATCATGGGTTCGATGTCTTCTGCCGCATATTTTATAACCATGTCAAATTCGGCACCTTCGTCGGTTTTGAGTGTTTTCCAATAAGCAACAGCTTTGTCCCAATCGGCACCTTTTGGTGCAAACTCACGACCCTTGATGTATTCGTAGGTTATTTCGTCAGGTGCAATCAGGCCACCGCGGGCTCCCGACTCTATACTCATGTTACATATTGTCATTCGAGCCTCCATGCTCAAACTGCGAATGGCAGAACCTGCATACTCAATAAAATAGCCGGTTCCTCCTGAAGCTGTTATTTTTGAAATAATGTATAACACAACGTCTTTTGAGGTAACCCCTTTGCCCAAAGTTCCATTGATTTCGATCAACATCTTTTTGGGTTTTGGTTGCATAATGCATTGTGTGGCCAAAACCATTTCCACCTCGCTTGTACCAATACCAAAAGCGACACTACCAAATGCTCCGTGAGTTGAAGTATGACTATCGCCACAAACCATGGTCATGCCCGGTTGTGTAATGCCCAACTCCGGACCAATAACATGTACAATGCCCTGCCAGGGATGATTAAGACCGTATAAAGAAACGCCATGTCTGTTGCAGTTCTCGGTAAGTCTTTCGACCTGAGTGCGTGAGAGTTCATCGCGAATGGTCAAATGTTGATCTTTTGTAGGAACATTATGGTCGGGTGTGGCAAAAGTCTGTTTCGGACGAAACACTTTCATACCTCTGTTATCTAAACCACCAAAGGCTTGTGGACTTGTCACTTCGTGTATCAGATGTCGATCAATGTATACTACCGATGGGCCGCCTTCAATCTGCTCGATCACATGGCTATCCCAAATTTTGTCGAATAAAGTTTTCTTGTTCAAGGGTAATTTTATTTAAATTGTTTAACAATTGTACTCAAAAAATGTTCTTTACTGATTTTATCAGTTTATTTTGGAAATAGCATCGATGTAAGCTTCCACTGAGGCTGTTACGATATCTGTATTAGCTGAGAAACCATAATAGATGTTTCCTTTATTTTCGATTTGGATGTGTACTTTACCAACATCATCGCTTCCTCTGGTAATGGCTTGTACAAGGAATTCTTCAAGCGTTATCTTTTTCTGAATAAGTTGTCGTACTGCATTGAATGCCGCATCAATAGGACCAGCGCCAGAAGACGTGGCTACACAAACCTCACCATCAATGACCAGTTGCACGGTTGCCATAGGTATAGCTGATTTACCGCATACTACATTAAGATATTTAAGTTTCATGGCACGTTTTTGTTCTGCTTTACCAACACCAACAATTACATATAAATCATCGTCGCTGATATCTTTTTTGCGGTCGGCAAGTAAAAGGAACTTGTTGTAGGCGTCATCCAGTTCTTCCTGTGCAAGATTAAAACCTAAACGCTGAAAGTGATGATTCAGAGCGGCCCTACCACTGCGAGCTGATAATACAATTGAAGATTCGTTGATACCTACGTCCTGTGGATCGATAATTTCATAGTTTTCGCGGTTCTTTAACACACCATCCTGATGAATACCTGATGAATGGGCAAAAGCATTACGTCCAACAATAGCTTTATTAGGTTGTACAGGCATCCGCATAAGCGTAGAGACCAAACGGCTGGTTTTGAATATTTGTTTTGAGTTAACGTCTGTAAAAAGCGGAATGTCCTTCCGGCTTTTTGCAATCATCACTATTTCTTCGAGTGAGGTATTACCTGCGCGTTCGCCTATACCGTTAATGGTCACTTCAACTTGACGTGCCCCATTAATCATACCGGACACAGTATTAGCGGTAGCCATACCCAGATCATTATGGCAATGCGTAGAGATAATGGCTTTGTCGATATTTTTTACATTTTCTTTCAGGAATTTGATTTTTTCGCCGTATTCAAATGGAATGCAATAACCTGTTGTATCGGGAATATTCACAACCGTTGCACCTGCAGCAATAACAGCCTCAACTACACGTGCCAAATATTCATTCTCTGTGCGCCCTGCGTCTTCCGCATAAAACTCTACATCTTCCACGTATTTTTTAGCGTATTTAACCGCGGCAACGGCTCTTTGAATAATTTCTTCCTGATTCGATTTTAATTTATAATTGATATGATAGAAGGAAGTTCCAATGCCAGTATGAATTCGCTTGTTTTTGGCAAACTTCAGTGAATCGGCAGCTACATCAATATCCTTTTCAACTGCCCGGGTAAGTGCACAAATCGTTGGACGAGTCACCGCTTTTGAAATTTCTATGATAGAGTTAAAGTCACCGGGACTTGAAATGGGGAATCCTGCTTCGATGATATCCACCCCGAGTTCGTCGAGAGCGTGCGCTACTTCAATCTTTTCTACTGTGTTCAGTTGGCATCCAGGAACCTGTTCGCCGTCTCGGAGCGTTGTGTCAAAAATGTACAGTTTTTCTTCCATGACTTGTTTTTTAATCGTTTTTATGTTTATTTCTGGCCTTATATAAATGAAAAAAGCCATTCTGTTTCGAGAATGGCTTCATCATATTTTTATATATATTATACCATCCTCACTCAGCACTTTAGAATAAGAGCTAATAGTAGTAGACCGAGAATGGTAGAAATACTTTTCATACTTTTTTTTTCAAGAATAATCGCAAAGATATTGATAAAGATTTGATTTAAAAAATTCAATTTGTATTTATTTTTAGGGCAATTCACAATTTAAAACAAAACATGCTGGAAGAAAGCCAGTTAAAATTTATTTCTAAAATCAACTTTATGGTATGGCAATTCTTGTTTTTAAATAGTCTTCAGGGGTCATCACCCCAAGGCCACTGGTTTTAAAGTCTTTTGCGTTTCTGGTTAAAATCACTTCAATATCGCCTGCTTTTTCAGCTGCATAATTTTGCAACGCATCTTCAAAATCCTTGAAATTAGAACTCAATGCTTGAAGAACTATTTCTTTATCCATCAATAAAACATCAGTAATTGTTAATAGTTGGGTGAGCTTTTCAATTACTTTTTCATGTTTTGCAGTCTGTCTTAACAGATAATATACATTACTATAAATAACAGGAGTCACAAAACCCTGTATTTGTTTTAATTCGCAAAGCGAAAATATTTTGGCTGCATGTCCCGAGAAAGGTTGTCTATCAAAAAAAAAATCGAGTATTATATCAGTATCTATCAAAACTTTGTTCATCATTTACAAATATTTATCTGATAAACTTTTAGTCAGTTCACTTTTATAGTCAAAAGTTACCGGAGCTTTAAAAGAGCCTTTCAATGATTCCACAAGGGGAGTAATTTCCGTACTTGATTTCGCCTCTTCTTTAGTAATCACCTTCAAATAATTCTCAATAAGGTCTGATAAACTTCTCCCATTATCTTTGGCATATTTTTTTGATTTTTCAATCACGTTATGTTCAATCGTTAAGGTCAATTTTGTATTCATTTCATATTAATTAATAAAAAACAGGTACAAATATAAAAAATAAAAAGGATACGTGCAAAATATTTAAAATATGCACGTATCCTTTTTATTTTTTTATTTTAAAAGCACCACTTTATGCGTTTCGAAATTGCCTCCTGATTGTATGACTATAAAATACAACCCTTGCGGTAACCCACTAATATCAATAGTTTGATTAAATTCTCCGCCTATGTTCTGATAAACTTTGTCCATCATTTCTGCACCTTGGATGTTCCTTACCGTAATAGTCAAATCGTTTACTAACTGTGACGCCGATACAATATTTAGCGTTCCTCTTGTAGGATTTGGAAAAACCGCAAAACTCTTGGAGTTCTCGATAGGACTGGCGCCCTCATCCTTAACTGATGTGAGAACACGATTACTTCTATCCCATTTATACATTCCCAGGTGGAGTGAATCCACATTAAATCCACCTGCCCAACCAATAAATTCGTTATAAAATTTAACTGCTGTATATTCCACGGCATTGTCAATGGGATTAAAAGTAAGCCCATCATCAGCAGAATAGGCTGAGCCAACACTTACGTCCATCCAGGTTGATGGACTTTTAGGCACATAAACTAAATCGCCCTGAAGAAAATTATCCGGCTGGGTGTAGGATGTCCAGGTTGCTCCTCCATTAATCGTTTTTTTAACAATAAAGGCATTATCATTCTCTATGGCAAAGCCAATCTTTCCATTACGGAATTTGACATCCGTACTTCCACTCAAGCCTGTATTAAAAACAGCCCAGTTTAATCCTTTGTTGACAGAACGGTATACTCTTCCGGCACTTGTTCCAAACCATAATGTATCGCCAATTGCATCATACAAATTGGAAGTTCCGGTTTCACCATTTTGATTAGCAGGAATACTGGCAGAGGATACCCTTGTCCAATTTGTACCGCCATTGGTTGTAGTGTAAATTTCGAAATAACCGCCATTAGGATCGCCCGCACAGATACCATTTTTATGATCGAAAAAATATACAAAGTTTGGGAAGCCATTAGGTTTCGAAAATGCGGTAGGATTCTGTAACTGCCATGAACTTCCGCCGTTTATAGTCCTAACAATATGCCCTCCGCCTGAAGGTCCAAAAATGGCCGCATAAACAGTATCCTTGCCAAAAGCAAAAAGATTACTGACACCAAATCCTTTTAACGTATCGCTAACAATCGAATCGGCTTTCCATGAGTTTCCCCCATCGGAAGTGCGGGTATATTCAGTAATTTGGTGTCCACTATCAAAACCGTTAAAGGCCCAGGCCCACACAACCATTGAGTCGACAATACTAAACCCTGCTATACCTCTGGTTGGTTTTGCAAAACTGGAATTTTGCGTAATCCAGGGAGATTTTGGACGAACATAAACGTAATCCGTTCGGGTTTTAGTAAATGTACCATTACTGTTAGTAACTTGCAGAGATACATCATACAACCCTGACGAAGAATATTTTACCACAGGATTAGCGCTAGTGGATGTCGCGGGGTTACCTCCCGCAAATGTCCATAATCTGGAAGAAGGATTAGCAACAGATTCATCTTTGAAGGTCACCACAGAGTCGTTTTCGATCACCACGGGCGATGATGACCAAAACACGCCACTTTGCGTATTATGGTCTATGCCATTTATTTTCGTAAGCCCTGTATTAGTTGGATCGAGCCATGTTTTAAATTGAGTTCCGGATGTTGATCCGTACTTATCCCAATTGTAGGAAAGTTTACCGAATAAGTTACTCCCATTTAACACAGTGCAACTAGAAGACCCACCGGAAAGAGAGCCACGAAAAAGTTCATCTGGCCCAAATAATCCGGAACCCGATGAGCCTTCTTCAGTTACCCCATGTCCATTGGGTGTAGCCGCGAAAAGCAATCGCCAATGAGCGCCTGGAGCACCTATTACGGTATCCTGACCATACCATGTGCTGGTTAGCCAATAATCCCGGCTGGTAGCAATTTTCTTATAATCACTTGTAGGGTGCTGAATACAGACGCCTCCAGCAACCAAGTTATTTGTCCTATCCCAACCAGCCCAATAAGGATTATAACTGGTTGGTATAGTGCCAGCTATTTCTAATAGTACACCATCCCCTCCTCCATTCAATGGAATCTTCGCCCTGATTTCGGCACCCGTCATCGTATTAGTTGTAACGGGAGTTGATCTGGGTGAACAGGCTGTTTGTTCATAATTAAAATAGAAAATCCATGTGGCTGCGGTATTCTCTATGCCATCGATACAATGAAAAGCGGTGGAAAACAAATTTTTAAAATCTTGGGCAGTATTGTTGATCAAATTTCCGGAACATTGAACGTTCCCCATAATAACCATGGCAGCCGCCCGTCGAACATCTTTCCAATTATCTCCCTCCGGCGTACAGCGGATATTTACTTCACAGGCTCCCGATTGTCCCGGTTGAGGGGGAGCCAGAGTAATACCTGCCATGCCCCTGTATACATAGGCTACATTAGATATACATATGCCAGGTTTTTCATTAGGGTCGCTGCTTGCCACATATTCTAATATACAACTTTCACCTGGTATAATTTCCGTGGCAAATACCCGCGAAGGCTGGTTATTACTCTCATTGAAGGAACCAATTACAAATTTTTTGTCTTCGCTATATAGATAAAGTTTACTTCCTTTTGGTAAGTAAAAATTGTCGTAGATAAGATACAGCCCCTTTGCATTAGAAGATGTTATCTGCAACCTCCAGATTTTATCACCACTTGCAAGTGTATCCCAATGTCCTGAATTGTCCATACAAAGATTTACCGGTATCATCTGCGAAATTCGATACGGTAATCCGAGGCTATCGTTTAGACGGTCTTGTTTCTGTAACCCGGACACATTTGGGGCAGGTAAAATTTCGTTCTTGATAGCAGATTTGAGCATGGTGCTAAATTTGAAACTCGGAGGTGTCCCTCCATGACTGATTTGCGCATGAACCGTAAAGGAAGATACCAGAATTAGCGCAAGGGTTGTAACAATATTAAAAAATAAAGATCTTGCCATAATTTTCTTTTTTTTTGAATTTCTAATAATAACAAATCAGCCAGATATTTTGCTACACAAAATGTGGAAAAAAGTAAAAATATGAATTTTCCGCATTGCAAGATGATCAAAACAGATAAAAATAATTTCGAATTGCTATCTTTGACGATTTTAAAAAGGTAGTTGCACATGTCTTTTTGGTTGTTGTTTAAAGGTCTATTTATGGGCATAATCGTATCCGCTCCGTTAGGTCCGGTGGGCGTAATATGCATCCAAAGGACGATCAACAGGGGTGTAAAATCCGGAATAGTCTCCGGGATTGCGGCTGCGGCGGCTGATACAGTTTATGCAATAATTGCCATTCTCGGATTGGGTTTTGTGATTAATTTCATTAAAGAAGAGAAATTCTGGATACAACTTATTGGTTCACTGCTAATTATATTATTTGCCATTAAAACGTTTTACACCAATCCAGCGGTTGAAGTTCGTAACAATCGCAATAAAAAAAGTAAACCTCTGGAGGAATTTTTATCGATATTTTTTGTAACACTAACCAATCCTGCTGTATTCTTTGCTTTTATCGCAATGTTTGCATGGTTGAATATTGTAAATGAGGAAGCCAGCTATATCTCAGCATTGCTTTTGGTTGGAAGTATCTTTTTAGGTGCTTTATCCTGGTGGTATGTTCTTAGTGCCGTTGTAAATAGATTCAGAAGCAAAATCCGTCTTAAAAATATTTGGTGGCTCAATAAGATAATGGGAATAATCATTTTTGTGCTGGGCGTAATTACCCTGATTAAACTATACATTTAGATACTCCAATTTTTCCTAAAGTTAATTTTTGTTTGTGTGGTTTCGACTCCGCTCAACCACCGGCTTCGTAAGTCTCACCGTCATTTGCAGTCAATAAATCTTGAGGAAGTCGAAGGCGGTCCCTGAGCGGAGTCGAAGGCGGTCCCTGAGCGGAGTCGAAGGGATCATTGAGGAAATACAGTATTAGGTTAGTTCAACAAAAACAAGGCCCTCATGACGAAACTTATTGAGGGTCTTTGTTTAAAAAATTTATAAATGCATAGCCGCATACATTGCATATTCAGGCTTAAATGGCGATGTAATCATAAAAACTTTACTATTCGTGAGCGAAGCGATCTCAACTTCTTGCTCCTCTTCAATTTTAAAGAAATCGTGCTTGCCCAGTGTACGATTGTCTAGTTCTATAAATCCATCAATTACATACCCGGATATAACAGTATCTTCAGGACATGTAATTTTGTGAAACCCTGCTTCCATTTCCTGCATCTGGATGGAAATATCCTTTGAATTTAGCTTTACAGGTGCGTTCTTGCCTTTCATTAATCTTATATTCCGACCTTTAGAGTTGTTATTGACCGGAAAGGAATTCGATGCATATTGGTTTAACACAGGGTCGATTTTACGAAATTGATTAAAATCCGGATCAAACCAAATTTGAAGAATCTCCGAACGCGGATAAATTTTTTCTGAATGGCGGACTCCTTTGCCAGCCTGGATAATGCCAATATCTCCCTCGCCTAATCTAATCCATTGGTCGCGTTCCTTATCATAGGTATCAAATCCACCTTTTAGCACATAACTCAAGATTTCGAAGCCTATGTGAGGATGCTCGGTAATCATACATCCATAATCGGACATCACATACGACCAATAGAAAATACTCGAGTAAGATTGAAGAGGACTCTTTTCTTGCGGAAAACCTAAAATTTTTCGCTCACGGATTGCTCCGTTGTAATTTTCTTTCAACAGTTGATCTCTGGTTAGAATAATTGTTGTTGGCATAACATTCACCTTTATGTTTATATTTAACCTAATTTAGCCATTATTTATGTAAAATCCATGTTTTTGTTTGAAATTAACTCATTTTTATTCATCATTCCTGATACCTGACATGAAAATAACCGTACTTAACGATAATGCTCCCGGACGAGATTGTCTGGCTGAATTTGGATTGTCCTATTTAATTGAAAGTGATAAAAAAATCCTTTTTGATACGGGAGCTACCAACGTTTTTCTTCAGAATGCCATGAAATTAAATATC